>JALOUA010000235.1 GCA_025457625.1 Akkermansiaceae bacterium | reverse complement strand
CCAATCGATCAATTCCGTGGGCGTGGGTGACAAATGTTCCGATGCTTCCATGCGGCGCGACGCTGCGACGTCCCCGCCCGTTTCATCAAGTGGAAATAACGGAGCGCATCACCTCAAAACCCGACCACCGCGCCGGGTTCGGCCACTTCCACCGGAGACGGATGGATTTCCGCCAGCGCGTCGCGCAGCGCGGACGCGGCATCGGACTCGCCGTGCACCAGCCAGGTGCGGTGCTTGGGTCCGGTGGTGCGTTTGAAATAATCGATGAGTTCCGAGTGATCGGCATGGCCGGAGAAGGAATCGACGATCTCGATGTTGGCGCGCACCTTGTAGCGGCCGCCGAGGATCGGAACCTCCTTCTCGCCATCGCGGATGCGGCGGCCAAGGGTGTTTTCCGCACAATATCCGACGAACAGCACCGTGGTTTCCGGATCGCCGATGTGGTTCTTGAGATGATGCAGGATGCGGCCGGCCTCGCACATGCCGGAGGCGGAGATGATGATGGCCGCGCCGTGGAGATTGTTGAGGGCTTTCGAACCGGCCACCGAGCGGACGAGCGTGAGGTTTTCGAAACCAAAGGGATTCTGCCGCTCGAACAAGGCCTGATAGACGTCATCGTTGAAGGAATCCGGATGCAGCCGGTAAATCTCCGTGGCGCTGACCGCCAGCGGGCTGTCCACATAGACGGGCACCTCGGGAATCTCGCCGCTCAGGAACAGCTCGTTGAGCACGAAGAGCACCTGCTGGGTGCGCTCCACCGCGAAGGCGGGGATGAGGATCCTGCCGCCGCGCTTGGCCGCCTTGCGGATGATCTGCGCGAAGTGATCACCCAGGCCCGGCGGCGCCTCGTGCTCGCGGCCGCCGTAGGTGCTCTCCATCAGGAGGTAGTCGATGTCATGCACCGGCACCGGATCGCGCAGCACTTCGTTGCCGCCGCGGCCGACATCGCCGGAGAAGAGAAACCGTTTCCGTTTGCCGTCATCCCGGTCGTCGATCTCTAACAGCACCTGCGCGCTGCCGAGAATGTGGCCGGCATCGATGAAAGTGAGCGTCACTCCGTCGGCCACCGGCAGCGGCCGGTCGTAGCCGACGGTCACGAACTGGCGCAGGCAGCGCTCGGCGTCGCGCTCGTTGTAGAGCGGCTCGACTGCGGCGAGGCCGTTGCGTTTGCGGTGTTTGTTGAGCCAGTCGATGTCGCTCTCCTGGATGCGCGCGGAGTCGGCGAGCATGATCTGGCACAAGTCGCGCGTGGCGTGGGTGGCATAAATGTTTCCCGCAAAGCCGTTTTTGGTGAGATTGGGCAGGTTGCCGCTGTGGTCGATGTGCGCGTGCGAAAGGATCACCGCATCGATGGTCTTGGGATCGAAGTGCGGAAAACAGCAGTTGATTTCATAGGCCTGCGCGCGCGATCCCTGATAGAGACCGCAATCGAGCAGGATGCGCCGGCCGTTCACCTCGATCAGGTGTTGCGAACCGGTGGTGGTGCGGGCGGCACCGCAGAACTTGAGTTTCATGTGGGTATGGGGTTTGTGAGGTTTTTGGAAAATACCAGCGAGTCGCGCCCGCTGGCCTCATACTGGGCGCGGCGGCGTTCCGGCAGGGCGTCCACCGGGGCCTGATGGTAGCCAAGGCCCGCGAAGAACTCCGCGGCGCGGTTGGTCAGCGCGAACACCCGCGGGATGCCCGCATCGCGCGCGTGCTCCTCCGCGTGGGCGACGAGTTGTTTGCCATATCCCCTGCCTTCATGCGCCTGCTTGACGTAAAGGCAGGCCACTTCGGCACATTCTTCGGCGGGATACGGGTGCAACGCCACACAGGCCACCACGTTGTCGTCGATGGTCATGACGTGGAAATCACCGATGCGCGACTGGATGTCCTCGTAGCTGCGCTCCACCAGTTTGGTGCGGCGCACCGACCGGCCGATCATTCCTAACAACTCCGGAATGTCCTCCTCGCGCAGCGGGCGGACCATGCGGTAGCTGTCGGCGTGAACCATGGTGCCGACGCCTTCGTTGGAGAACAGCTCGTCCACCAGCACGCCCTGGCGGCGGCCGTTGAGGACGTGGACGCGGGGCACGCCGCGGCGGCAGGCGGAGGCGGCGGACATCAGCAGCGCGACACCGGCGGGATTGGCGCGGCCGCCGAGTGATTCCGCCTCCGCCGCGCGGATGGCATGGGCGGGCGCGCCTTCAATCAGGATCTCCTCCTCAAGCAGGGTGATGATTTTCGCCACGCCGAGGCCGAGGGCGAAATCCACCACCGGCTCGTCCAGCGGGCCGGTGGCCGAGGCATCCAGCACCGCGGACTGGCCGCGCGCGAGGATCTCGCGGGTTTCACGGACCGCCTCCGCATCGGTGATCGGACGCGATACCCGCGCCGCCATGATCTCGCACTCGAGCGTCCAATCGAACAAATCCTTCAAATCCCCGCCGAGCACGCCGAGCACGAGTTTCACACCCAGATCCTCCAGCACGGCGAGATCCAGCAGCGTTTCCGCCACCGCGGGCTCGGGCAGCAAGCCCGCCTCGATCAGCACGAGAAAGACCTTTCCCCGGAACTGGGGAATGTATTGCAGGACTTCGCGGACGTCGCTCGGCTGGGCCATGCGTTTTTCTATCAAACACGCCGGTGCCCGCAAGGACGGGTTTGCCGCGGGAGGCTTGTCCTGATCCGCAACTGTTTCCACCGCCAGGCTGCCAATAGGACGCCAATCAAACGCAAAGTTCAATAACAGCAAGCCAGACCCTGTAAAGCAGGCTGTCATTCATGAATCCCCGGATTCTTTGAGAATATCTCTCTGCGACCCTTTGCGGCCTCCGCGGCTTTGCGGTATCTCCAAATTTTTTTTGGCGCATCGGCCCGGACGTCTGGCTGATTCCTGTTGGCATCCCCTCGCTGCGGATGCTTGATTGCCGCCCTCATGCACGACGACCTGATCCAACTCCTGCGCCACCGCGAAGCCGTGATCGCCGACCACGCGTGGCGCGACCGCGATGCCGCAGGCCAGCTTGCCGCCCTCAGGGAGGTCTCCGAAAAAATCTCCGCCTGGGCCGAAGCCCGGCAGCCACAGATCGACCCGCGGCTGCGGCATTATCTCGCCAACTCCAGCTTCGCCAAAGCGCTTTCCCATTGCGAGACAGCAAACGGCGCGTGACGAATCCGTTTGAAATGCTTTTCAAGTCCGCCGCCGCAGTTTAGGTACCCACCCGCCAATGAAAACCTTCCTGATCCTGCTTGGCGCCATCCTCTCGTGTGCGCTGGGCTATTGGGCCGAACCACGGCTGCGTCCGCACGTTTCCGCCACACCCGCCGCCAAGACACAGAAAACCGCACCCCCGTCGGTCGCAGACCTCCCCTTGCCAACCCTTACGCCGGCAGCGCAAACCGTCGCTCTTCTCCCGGAGAAAGTGACTCTCCGGGAAACCGTGCAATTCACCGACCAGGCATCGGGACTCACCATGACCATCGCCGCTGGCAGCGAGGCCAGGCTGCTGCGCCTCGATGGCGATACCGCGATCATCCGCGCCGGGGAAACCGCATACACAATCGCCGTTCCGATCGCCCATACGGATCTTGCGGTCCGGCTCGGCCAGCAGGAACCGGCGGCCGCCGAACCCACACCCACACCCGAACCCACACCCACACCCGAACCCACACCCGCGCCGGAACCCGTGCCCGTGCCCGAACCCGCAGTCCCCACCGAGCCGGCACCGGTGGTTGATCCCCAGCCCGAACCGCAAGCCGAGCCCGAACCGCAAGCCGAACCCGCGCCCGCACCTCCCGCGAACGTCCCCGTCGACGTGGTGGCCATCATGCGGGACAGCATCCGCAACGGAGAGATCAAGAAATTCGGCTTCACGAAGGTCAAGGATTGGAAAGCCGCGGCGGACGAGACGATCGATGGTGAAATCTATCAGATCGGGCTTGCCACCTACGAGGACGAGACCCTCTTCGGCGTCCAAACCATCCAGGCCAAGGCGCTCATTCAAAACGGCAGGGTCGTCCGCTGGATCTGGCCCAAGAGCGGTGTGCAAATCGAATGAACGCGGATATGCGCCGCGCGCTGGTCATCGTGCTCGACTCCGCCGGCTGCGGCCATGCTCCGGACGCCGCCGCCTATGGCGATGAGGGCGCCGACACGCTCGGCCATTTGCTGCAACGGATTCCCGACCTCGATTTGCCGAACCTCGCATCGCTCGGCCTTTATCAGATCCTGCGTTTGCCCAAACCCGCGAAACTGTTGGATGAAGCGGTCTGGACGCGCCTCACCGCGCGCTCGCCCGGCAAGGACACCACCACCGGCCACTGGGAGTTGATGGGCTGTCCGCTCGCAGAACCCTTCGCGACCTTTGAAAAGTTTCCCGATGATCTCGTCACCGAACTGCAACGCCGCGGCGCGGTCGGGTTTCTCGGCAATTACCCCGCATCGGGCACGGAAATCCTCGCAAGACTCGGCATGGAGCACCTGCGCACCGGCAGGCCCATCCTCTACACCAGCGCCGACAGCGTGATGCAGATCGCCGCGCATGAGGAAGCCTTCGGTCTGGAACGCCTGTGGGCCCTTTGCCAAACCGCGCGCAAGCTGCTCGACGAACGCGGCATCCGCATCGGCCGCGTGATCGCCCGCCCATTCCTCGGCAGCTCGCCTGCGGATTTCAAACGCACCGGCAACCGCCACGATTACTCGCTCATGCCCGGCGGGACCGCCCTCAACCGCCTGCAAGCCGCCGCTGTGCAAACCATCGGCGTCGGCAAGATTTCCGACATCTTCGCCGCGTCCGGCATCAGCGAATCCCACCCCACGAAATCCAACGCCGGGGGCATGGCCGCCATCGACCGCCTGTGGGCCGAAGCCCGGCCGAACCCGCACTTCATCTTCGCCAACCTCGTCGATTTCGACTCGCTCTACGGCCACCGCCGCGATCCCGCGGGATATGCCGCCTGCCTCCGCGAATTCGATGCATGGCTCGGTACTTTCCTGCCCAAGGTGAAACCCGCCGACCTCGTCATGCTCACCGCCGATCATGGCAACGACCCCTATCATGCCGGCACCGATCACACCCGCGAGCAGGTGCCGCTGATGGCACTCGGGCTTGTGGCCGCGCCGCATCCCGGAACTTTCGCCGACCTCGCCCGCATGGTGGAAAACCATTTCTCGGCAGGGACCGACCTCCGGGCGGTCCGGTGAATGAAATGCATTTCTCGGCAGGGACCGACCTCCGGGCGGTCCGGCGAATGAAAAGCGAATGAATCCGCCCATGAGAGGTTTTCGGTAATCCCACAAAGGATAATCGAAACCACGAAAGACCCGAAAGTTCACGAAAATCAAAGAGTTGAAAACCCAACCGCTCTCACTTTCCAGCTTTGGATGAGATTGCCATCAAGGGGTTGACCTTTCCTGCCTTTTCGTGGGTTTCGTGGGGATCATTTCGGAATTTAGGGCAAACCATCCATGGCCTGCCATTCAACAGCCATTCTCACGGCCCGAATCGCCTGCGGCCACCTGCGGACGAATGTGTTTGGCTCGGGCACGGCATGGAATGATTGGAAA
>JALOUA010000234.1 GCA_025457625.1 Akkermansiaceae bacterium | reverse complement strand
AAGATCGCGGAAAATTATATCTATCCGGCGGTTGATATCTTCAAGTCCGGCACCCGCCGCGAGGAAATACTCATTCCGGACCACATGCTTCACAAGATCCACCTCATCCGCCGCGGCCTCTCCGGCCACCGTCCGGTCGAGGCCATGGAACGGCTGTTGTTCTTCCTCAAAAAGTTCCCCAACAACCCGCAGATGCTGCTGGAGATCAAAGGGTGATGGAGTGGCGCCACTCGGTTCCATGACCCGGGCGACCGGCGCCAACAAGGGAATCAATTCCCCGGCTTCCACTCTTCCGCCCGCACCTTGGCACCTTGGAGAAAAGCGATCATCTGGTCCAGGTAGGCGAGGTAATTGCTCCTGTCATCGGCAGTGACGCCCTCAGGCCAAAATTCGGCGGCCATGTGGATGCGCCTGCGCGCCTCGATGAATCCCCCGAGCGCCTTTTCCGGCTTGCGCTGTTTCCATGCATCGACCGCCATTTTTCCGATCAGCAGGCCCGCGAGATAATGGGCGCGCCTGTCACGCAACGACGCCGCGAAGTCGTAGCAGGCGAGCGCGCCTGTCAGGTCGCCAGCCGCCTCGCGCGCGCCGCCCAGTGAGGAGTGGATGGCGATGCGCGGCTCGTTCATGTCTCCCATGATCCAGTGCATCTCCATGCATGCCGTCTCGATTTCCTCCGCGGCACGCTCCAGAGAGGCGAGGGCCGCGGCGGCGTTGCCCGCATCGAACAAGCCGCCCGCCTTGCGCAGGAGGTGTTTGGCCAGCGAGAAATGACCGCGAAAACCGGATTCCATCCCGCCCTGGAGTCGGATGCCACGGGCGAACGAGGCTTCCGCCGCGTCATCCAGCCCCATCAGGCTCTGCAGGTTGCCGGCGTTGATCGGGTGGCTTGGCTCGTGGGGATGGAGCACGCCGGCCATGAGGTAATCCTCCACGGCAAGCCTGGCGTTCTCGCGGAAGGCCGCCGGCTCTTCGGATGACATTGCCAGTTGCTGGAAGATCGCGCCGCGGTCCTGATGGAAATCCGACTGTGGCCAGATGCGGATGGCTTCGGTGAGGATGTCGATGCGCGTCTCGACCGCCGTTTCCGGAACCTTGCCGGACACCAACGGCCACAATGTCTGATAGACCCGCGTGCCTTTCCACCCGGCCGGCAGGAGCACGGCCGCACAGGCCAGCGCGGCAAGCGACAGCAACAGCCCGGCGCTGCGGGTCGCCAGGTTGGGCATGCGGGTTTCGCCACGCGACATCATCCCGAGGCAAATCCCCAGCAGGATGACATCCGGCATCAGGTGGAAGACGAAACTGAATGACGACTGCACGAACATCCCGGCAAGCGCGGCGATGGCCCCCAACCGCCAGACGTCGCGCCCGTCGGACTCCCGCGGGCGGTCTTCGAAGATGACGCGCAGCACGGTTGCGAAGACGAGAATCACCAGCAGCAAAACCAACAGCCCGGCGCCGATCAGGCCGTAGTCGGTGGCCGCCTGCACCAATTCATTGTGGGGCATCTCCGGGCGATTGCCCGCGTGCCGGTGTGCATGGATGTCGATGAAGCGGAAGCTCTCCCAACTGAAACTGCGGCTGCCGCCCCCGGCGAGGGGGTGCAGGCCGATGCAGGACATCGCGATGCCGAGCATGTAGAGCCGGATGTTGTTATCCAGCAGCGCGGCCGTGTTTCCGCCGGACCTTTGTTCCCAGCCGAAAATCCAGAACGCGGCCACCGCCATGCCGATGAGTGGCAGGGCGATCAGGGCCGGGGCGAAGTATTTCGAGTCGCGGCGTTTGGCGATGGCCAGGGCCACCCCCACGAACACGGCACAACCGATGGCGGCACCGAATATGCCGCCACGCGACTTGGTGTAGTAAACACCGGCCAGGCCCGCCACGGCGAGCAGCGCCCAGAAGATCCGCGTGGCCGCGGCGTGGCGGCCATACAGCGCGGCCGCTCCAGCCATCAACGAGGTGCCGATCAGGAAATTCGCGGCATGATTGTAATGGGCGTAGAATCCCGAAACCATCCGGCTGCCCTCCGCCACCGGAAACAACGGCGAAAACGGCGGCTGAAAGACCTGCCGGGCCACCACCACCACGTTTGCCAGCAGCAGCAGCGCCACGCCCCAGATGAGGATGCGCTCCGCCCGGGCATTGCCGGTGATGCCGCGGATGCTGACAAACGCGCCCGTGGCGCCGCACAGCAGCAGCAGGTCCGCATGGCCGAGTTCCGCCACCGGTGAGCCCCAGGCCCGCCACGCGAACCAACCGGCGGTCGCGGCGCACAGCAACAACAGGCCATGGTCCGCCTGCGTTCTGACACTTCGCCAGAAGGCGGGAACCGCCGCCAGCGCGGCAATGCCCAGGGCGATCATCGCGGGACCCCAGCTCCATGGCAGGGTCTGCGGCCCCAGCACCACGGCCAGGGTCAGGGCGAGAACAAGGAACAGCGCGGAAAGAACAGGCATGTAACGGGCAAAAGCTGAATGCGAAGTGAGCGCTAGCGAACTTGGAAAATCAAGCGAAGCTCAAGCTGGCATGGCCGGAGCATCGCGAAGGCAAATTTTGAAATGCTGAAATGCTGACAAAAAGAATCAGAAAATACGGAACCATTACCAGACAAACCCATTCCAGCAACCCAGCCTTTCAGCTTCTCAGCATTTATTCCGCGGTCACTTCGCACCCTTGCCAAAGAGCACTGCGGGGATGGTGCGCATGAGGATCTTGAAATCGAGCCAGAGCGACCAGTTGTCGATGTATTGCAGGTCCATCGAGACCCATTCCTCGAAGCTGTTGATCTTGTTGCGGCCGCCGGCCTGCCACTCGCAGGTGATGCCGGGCCTCACGCTCAGCCGGCGGCGGTGCGAGATCTCGCAAAAGGCGTCCACTTCGTAGAGCGGCAGCGGCCGCGGGCCGACGAGGCTCATTTCACCCCTCACCACGTTGATCAGCTGGGGCAACTCGTCGATGCTGAGTTTCCGCAACAGGCTGCCGAACGGGAAGATGCGCGGGTCGTTGTCGAGTTTGAAAACCGGACCCTGCATCTGGTTGCCGTGGTCCTTTTTGATCTGGTCGAGCATCTGCTCGGCGTTGGCCACCATCGTGCGGAATTTCCACATCCGGAACGGCTGGCCGTATCGGCCGGCCCGCATCTGCGCGAAGAATACCGGCGCGCCGGGGCTTTTGATCCGGATGCCGATCGCCGCGATGAGCCAGAGTGGCAGGGTGAAAAGGATGATCAGCAGCGCACCCATGCGATCGATCAATTCCTTGAGCAACAGTTCCCACGACAGTTCGGGTGTCGAACGCAGCACCAGCATGGGTTTGTCCCCCACCGCGTCGAACACCGGCCGGGCGATCTGGGTGCGGATGAACGAGGCGGCGATCCATGCTTCCACGCCCTGCAGCTCGCAGGCCTCCACGGCGCGCGCCACTCTCTCGAAACCGGCCTCCTTGGGTGCGAACAACACCCGTCCCACCGACTCCCGTTTGAGCAGCGCGAACAGATCCTCCACCGGTCGTTTCTCCAGGTCAAAGTGTTCGATGACGTTCCAGCCGGAGGTGATGTCGGGGTCCAGTTCCTCCAGCAAGGCATCCATTTCCCCTCCGGTGCCGGCGACCACGACCCGTTCCTTCGCCGTCTCCAAATGGCTTTTGCGCGTGAGCCAGCGCGCGATGATCCGGTCGCGTGAAAGAATCAGGACAAACACCAGCAGGAAGCCGATCGCCAGTACCAGCCGGCGCGTGTCCATCAGTTTCGCGAAGATCGCGAACATGCCGATCATCAGGCCGATCACCACCAGCGCCTCGGCGAGCTGCATGATCGACTGGCCGGCGCTCTTGGTGCGGATCCGGCGGTAAAAGCCGAAAAATTCCAAGGCCAGCGGTGTGAACGGCACCGCGATGTAGAGCACCCAGTTGATCGATTCCCTCGCATCCCCGGGCTCGACGCCCATGCCCAGCCAGAGCCGGACGAGATCCCGGGTTTCCCACGCGATCCAGAACGCTGCCCAAACGAGGAGGGCGTCGGTGATTTGCAGCACCTGGATACGGAAGGCTTCGTTACGGCTGAGGGCCATGGTGGAACAGGGAAAATCGCGGCGAGGCGTGATCAATCACGAAACAAGCGTGCTCTGCAACCCCGGAAACCGAAACGCCCGTGATCGCGTGAAGCGGCCATTTTGCGGCAAGCCGGAGGTTTTTCACCCGATGTCCGCATTTATTGCCGCAGGCTGGCGGTCTTCCGGCAGCGGTTCCTGAATCCGGGTTCAATCCATGTGGAAAACCTCGGCCAGCGGGGTGCAGACCGGCGAATGATCCGGATGGGTCTCCATGATGTCGGCCATGTGCCGCCACCACTTGCGGACGACCGGGTGATCGGGCAGTTGGTCCGCGCTATGACCCTCGGCGAGCTTCTGCACGGCGAAGAGGGTCAGTGTTTCCGGGTCGAGGAAGATCGAATAATCGGCAATTCCCGCATCGGTCAGCGCGCGGGACAGTTCAGGCCAGATCGCGTCGTGACGTCTCCGGTATTCGGACTCGAAGCCGGGTTTGAGTCGCATCTTGAAGGCCGCGCGCTGCATCGCTGGTTCTGGGTTGCTTGGGTTTCCGGCCTTTTCAAACATGGAGCCGACTGTCGGACTCGAACCGACGACCTGATCATTACAAATGGGAAAATCTGAAAGGCAAGACGCTGGTTTTCAATGACTTGGTTTGCGAGTAAAGACAAGGTTTGCGCAATTTGCTTTACTTTAGGGGCAATTAGGGCAATTTTCAGGCATGGCAAGACGAACTCAATTCATTCCGGTTGAAACCCCGAACGGCTGGCGGTTGAACATTCCAGCGAAATACACCGAATCGGGCAACCGCGAAAGGCATTTTTTCAAGCTCAAGCGAGACGCGGAAGCCGCAGCGAAAGCATTGAAGCAGGCCGCCGCCGAGTTTGGCCACCGCGCGCAGGCCATCCGCCCCGGACTCGCCGAGGATGCAAGCGCCGCCGCCGAACTGCTTAAACCGTGGGGCGTGTCCCTGCTCGAAGCCGCCCGCTTCTATCAGGCCGCCAAGCAAACCGAAAACGCGAGCAAGCCCGCAACCGAAGCACTCGACTTGTGGATTGCAGACGTTGAAAGCCGGTTGAGGGGATGCACCCTGACGAACTACACGCGGACGCGCAAACGCTTCGACGTGCTGGGCGACAAGATGCTTTCCCGCGTCACCCGCGAGGAACTGCAAAACATCATTGCGCCGCCTGGCATGTCCGCCACCACCGCCGCCGGCCACTTCCGCTGCGGAATGGCTTTCTGGAATTGGAGCGCCCGCCGTGGCTGGTGCGACACCGAGATTTTCGGCAAGCTAGACCGCCCGAGCGCCCCGAACCGTAAGCGGATAGATTTTCTGGAACCGGATTCCGCCGCCGCGCTCTTGAAGACCGCCGCCGTATTTTACCCCGAGTCCGTGGGGCTGTTTGCCGTGGGGCTGTTTGCCGGAGTCCGGCCAGCCGAACTTGCCCGGCTTGACCCCGCGCTTGTGACGCCCGACGGGATCGACGTGGGGGCGGAT
>JALOUA010000233.1 GCA_025457625.1 Akkermansiaceae bacterium | reverse complement strand
GCAGCGTTTGTTAGAAGCGGAGGAGAAGCGGATGGGCGAGCTGCCGTTCGGGCGGATGTTGCGCTGCCGGGTGAGGTATTTCACGGACGGGGCGATCATCGGCAGCAAGGAGTTTGTGAATGCGGCGTTTTTGAACGCGAGGGAACGCTTCGGCTCAAGGCGGAAGGACGGGGCGAGGAAGATGCGTGGCAAAGCGGATGCTGCGGCGGGATTGCTATGGAGTGCACGGGATCTGAGACTGGGAATCGAATAGCCGGCCTGCGTATCTCACAATGGGCAAATGCATCCGATCACAGGCCGGACCGATAGGGCTGGGACCTTAGCTGCGGCAGCTATCTGCGAGAAGGTCCGTATCAGCAGCTATCTGGGGAATCTTTGCAGCAGTCGAAGCCTAGATCACATAACCCTCAATCAAGTCCGCCATGTGGCCGCCGCGCGCGGTGACCCACTTGCCTTTCCTCACCACCTTGGTGAAGCCGAGGCCGTTGGCGGCGGCGGCTTTGAAAACGTCCCATGCCTGGCTGTGCAGGATGCCGGAAACGATCAGGTCGCCGCCGGGCGCGAGCGCCTTGGCGATCACCGGCCAAGCCTCGATCAGCACGGTGGAAAACAAGTTCGCCAGCACGACATCATGGCCTTTTTTGCGCGGCTTCCATTTCAGGACGTCCTGTTCTTCTGTTAGAATGTCAGGCGTTTCGTTGCGCTCCGCATTGCGTATCGCCGCAGCCACGGCGAAGGGATCGAAATCGCAGGCGAAAACCTCTCCCGCGCCAAGCTTGCGGGCGGCGATGGCCAGCACGCCGGTACCGGTGCCCAGATCGGCCACGCTCCATGCGCTGCCCCTCCGCTCGCGGGCCGCGTCCACCAGCATACGCAAACACGTCGAGGTGGTCGCATGATCGCCGGTGCCGAAGGCCATTTCCGGCGGGATGATGATGAGCTTGCGCTTCGGCTGCGCCTTGCGCAATGCGGCGAGCTTATCCGGCCGTGTTTCGGCCGTGAGCAGGAACACATTCCGCACCTTCAAAGGGCGCGGCGGCGCGACCGGCTTGGTCCATTCATGACTCGCGACCTTGCGGAAGGTGCCGCCGAAGCGATCGACAATCGCCTGCGCATCGCTTTCCGACTGGCAGAACACCCGCACGCGGACGGATTTCCCGCCTTTCAAATACTCGATGACGAGATTGGGATTCCCGGCGAAGCGTTCCTCCCAAGCGTCGATCCACTGCGCTGCGGAGAGTTTGGACCAGACGAACATGGAACGGATGGATGGAGCGGGCGATGAGATTCGAACTCACGACATCCACCTTGGCAAGGTGGCGCTCTACCACTGAGCTACGCCCGCGTCGCGAAACGCGTGGACGTTTCTACACCGGGACTGATGCCCGACAAGCCAAAATTTTCAAAATTTCCGTGCTCAGGTCCGCCGCGTCTGCCTTCCTATCGCCGCACGCCATGTCCGACAAACTCGCTGAAATCATCGCCACCAAGCGCCTTGAAGTGGAGGCCCTGATGCCCCGCGCCGCCCACCTTCGGGCGGCCGCCCTCCAGCGCAACGACTTCGGCGGCTTCCGCGCCGCGCTCGACCGCGGGCCCGGCCGCCTCGGCGTGATCGCGGAGGTGAAGAAAGCCTCGCCGTCCGTCGGTTTGATCGATCCGGACTTCGATCCGCTGCGCCAGGCGAAACGCTACCTTGAGGGCGGCGCTTCCTGCCTCTCCATCCTGACCGACGAAAAATATTTCCAAGGCTCGTTGGGTTATCTCACGCGGATTTCCAAATTTTCCGACGCGCCGCTGCTGCGCAAGGATTTCACCATTCACGAGGTGCAGATTCACGAGGCGGCCGTCTCCGGCGCGGATGCGATCCTGCTCATCGTCGCCGCGCTCGACGATGAAACGCTGCGCCGCCTGCACGACGAGGCGAAATCCCTCATGCTCGACGTGCTCGTGGAAGTGCACGACCTCCGCGAGATGGAGCGCGCGCTCGAACTCGGCGCGGACCTCATCGGCGTGAACAACCGCAACCTAAAGACATTTGAAGTGAATCTCGCCACCACCGAACAGCTCGCCGAGGAGGTGCCGGATGATGTTTTGTTGGTTTCGGAAAGCGGCATCAAGAGTCCGGCGGACGCCATGCGCGCGCTCGAAGCCGGTGCCAACGCCGTGCTCATCGGCGAGGCCTTGATGCGCGCCCATGACCCTTCGCGCGAGATCGAAGCCTATCTCGCGCTGGAGCTTGCCTGACGGTCACGCCAGCTTGCGCGCGAGTTTGGCGCCGAGTTCGAGCACCATGGCTTGCAGGGCGGGTTCGGAGAGCTCGCCATCGGAGTCCATGACTTCGTGCACCTTTGGAACGGTGACTTGCTCCTCCAGCACGGTGATGCCGATGTTTTCGAGGAAGGGCCGGAACTGCGCGAGGCTGCGGCTGCCGCCGTAACCGCCGGGCGAGGCCGCGAGGATGGCCGCCGTCTTGCCTCGCAGCACGGAGAGCGGCGCCTCGTCGGGAACGGTGGCGCGAGAGACCCAGTCGATGGCGTTCTTCAGCGCCGCGGTGATGCCGCTGTTGTATTCGGGCGAGGCGATGAGCAGGCCGTCGTGTTCGGCGAACAGCGTTTTCAATTTTGCGGCGTTTTCCGGCATGCCTTTGGCGTCCTCCAGGTCCTGATCATAGAGTGGCAGCGGGAAATCGCGCAGGCGGATGAGCGTGACCTGGGCGCCGGCCCCGCGCGCGCCGCGGGCGGCGATGGACACGAGTTTCTGGTTGTAGGATTCGGCGCGCAGGCTGCCGCCAAAGGCGAGGATGCGGGGTGTTTTCATATTATCTAACGGATGTGGAGGTTTCAAGTGTCGGGTAGTCGGTGTAGCCCTTCGGGCCGCTGGCGTAGAAGGTTTCGGGGTTTGGCGCGTTCCATGGCGCGCTGGCGCGGATGCGCTCGACGAGGTCCGGATTGGCGATGGCCGGTTTGCCGAAGGCCACGGCGTCGGCCCTGCCGGAAGCGACGGCCTCGCTTGCGCTTTCGGCGGTGAATCCCTCGTTGGCGATGAACACGCCGCCGAAGGACTGCTTGAGCATCGGCCCGAGCGCCGCCTTGTCATGCGACTCGCGGGCGCAGAGGAAGGCGAGCTTGCGTTTCCCGAGTTCGCGCGCGACGTGGCCGAACAAGGCCGCGGGGTCGGAATCGCCCATGTCATGCGCGTCACCGCGTGGGGCGATGTGCATGCCGACATGGTCCGCGCCCCAGACGGAGACGACCGCGTCGGTCACTTCGAGCATGAAGCGTGCGCGGTTTTCGATCGAGCCGCCATAGCCGTCGGTGCGCTTGTTGGTGGAGTCCTGGAGGAACTGGTCGATGAGGTAGCCGTTCGCTCCGTGGATTTCCACGCCATCGAAGCCCGCGGCCTTGGCGTTTTCCGCGCCCTTGCGGTATTCCTCGATGACCACCGGGATTTCATCCAAGTCCAGCGCGCGCGGCGTGACGAAGTCCTTGAGCGGCCGGAGCAGGCTGACATGGCCGGCGGGCCTTACCGCGCTCGCGGATACCGGCGGCGCGCCATCCAGATAGACCGGATCGGAAATGCGGCCGACATGCCACAGCTGGAGCAGGATTTGCCCTCCGGCCTCGTGCACGGCCTCGGTGACGAGTTTCCATCCTTCGACCTGCTCGTCGGTCCAGATGCCGGGCGTGTCCGGGTAGCCGACACCCATCGGGCTGACGGCTGTCGCTTCCGAGAGGATCAGGCCGAAAGAAGCGCGCTGGGCGTAATATTCGGCCATCAGTGGATTCGGCACGCGGCCTGCGGAGGCCCTGCAGCGGGTGAGCGGTGCCATGACAATGCGGTTCGGGAGTCGCAGGGCTCCGGCTTGCAGCGGTGAAAACAGGGGATTGTGCATTGCGGCGGAAACAAAGCAGCAAAACCGCCGGATGCCATCAAAAAGCCCGCGTTGACCTGTCGAAAAATCAGGAACCACAAAGCCGCAAAAGCCGCAAAGGGTCGCAGAGATCACAATCCATGAGTGCCGGGAGCCAAGGCGGCCTTGTCCCATGCTTTTCGGATTTTTTGTCTTCTTTGCGCTCCTTGGCGACCTTTGCGGCTTGGCGGTGAAAAAATCCACATCAAGACGCGCCGACCCTGAGCAGGAAAGGATTCGGATTTCCTCCGGTCATCCGGGCTTGATCGGCACCAGCGTCGCCATTACCCCCTGCGGGCCGATTTCATGTCCGTCTCTCCCTATGCCATTCCCTCGCCCGCGCTGCAGCGCGAGGTGGGCCGCCGCCGTTCGTTCGCCATCATCTCCCACCCGGACGCGGGCAAGACGACGCTCACCGAGAAATTCCTGCTCTACGGCGGCGCGCTCCAACTCGCCGGCAGCGTGACGGCGCGCAAAAACCAGCGGGCCACCACCTCGGACTGGATGGAACTGGAAAAGCAGCGCGGCATCTCGGTTTCCTCCACCGTGCTGCAATTCGAATACAAGGACTGCGTGGTCAACATCCTCGACACACCGGGCCACAAGGATTTCTCGGAGGACACCTACCGCGTCCTGACCGCCGTGGACGCCGCGGTGATGGTGGTGGACGCGGGCAAGGGCATCGAAAGCCAGACGCGCAAACTCTTCGAAGTCTGCCGCCGCCGCGGCGTGCCGATCTTCACCTTCATGAACAAGATGGACCGCCCGGCGCGGCCGTCGCTGGATTTGCTGGACGAACTGGAAAACGTGCTCGGCATTCATGCGTTTCCCGTCAACTGGCCGCTCGGCGACGGCCCGCGCTTCAAGGGGGTTTACGATCGCGAGCAGAAAGAGGTGCATCTGTTCCAACGCACCGTGCACGGAGCCTACCGCGCGCCGGTGGCCGTCACCGGCATCGAGGACGAGAGCGTGAAGGAAGCGGTGGAGGAGGGGACTTACCGGCAGGTCTGCGACGAGCTTGAATTGTTAGAGGGCGCGGGCGCGGACTTCGATGTGCAAAAGGTGCTCGCCGGCGAGCTCACGCCCGTGTTCTTCGGCAGCGCTGCCAACAACTTCGGCGTGCAGTTGTTGTTGGACCGTTTCCTCGAGCTCGCGCCATCGCCGCTGCCGCGCGAGAGCGATGGGCTGACGATTGACCCCGCATCCGAGGAATTTTCCGCCTTCGTCTTCAAGATCCAGGCGAACATGAACCCGAAGCACCGCGACCGCGTGGCCTTCGTGCGCATCGTTTCCGGAAAATTCGAGCGCGACATGAACGTGCTCAACACGCGCAGCGGCGAGAAGATGCGCCTTGGCAACTCGCAGCGCCTCTTCGCCCGCGAGCGCGAAACGGTGGACGACGCCTATGCCGGCGATGTCGTCGGTCTCGTCGGAAACTACGATCTTCTCATCGGCGACACGCTCGCTTCACGGCCCGGCGTCACTTTTCACGAGATCCCGCGATTCGCGCCCGAGTGCTTTTCCTATCTCCACAACAAGAGCACCGCAAAATACAAACGCTTCCGCGACGGTCTCGAACAACTGCTCAAGGAAGGCGTGGCCAGCGAGTTCAAGCTGCTCGACGCCGGCCCGACATCGGTGCCGCTGTTAGGCGCGGTGGGCCCGCTGCAGTTCGAAGTGCTGCAATACCGCCTCGAAGG
>JALOUA010000232.1 GCA_025457625.1 Akkermansiaceae bacterium | reverse complement strand
CGCCCGCCACCGTGCGCGCGGCATCACGGTGGTGCTCGGCGGGCCGCACGTGACCCTGATCCCCGACGACGCGCAGCCCCACGCCGACGCTATCGTGGTCGGCTATGCGGAGGACGCCTGGCCGCAATTGCTGCGCGATTTCGCGGCGGGAAATCTCCAGCCTGTCTATCATCAGGCACCCGATCTGGATTTGTCAGGCCGGCCGTTTCCGCGCCGCGATCTGCTGCCTTCGAAACACTACATCACAAGCGACGTGTTCGAAGCCACGCGGGCCTGCATCCACAACTGCGATTTCTGTGTGGTGCCTACCGCCTGGGGTCGCAAGCCGCTGCAAAAGCCGGTGGAGGAGGTGATCGCGGACATTCGCTCGCGGGATGCGCGCCGGATCATTTTCATCGACCTCAACCTGATCTCCCACCGCGGTTATGCAAAGCGGCTGTTCAGCGCGTTGATTCCACTCAAGCTGCAATGGTATGGGCTGAGCACGGTGCTGCTGGCCGACGACGACGAGTTGCTGGAACTCGCCTCGCGAAGCGGCTGCCGGGGTTTGCTGATGGGACTCGAGTCCATCTCGAACACGAACCTCCGGGACAGCGGCAAGGGATTCAACTCACCGGAAAAGTTCGCCCGCGTGGTTCAAAGACTGCACGACCACGGCATCGCCTTGCAGGGATGCTTTGTGTTCGGCCTGGATGACGACGACCCGGATGTGTTCCTGCGCACGGCGGAATTTGCAGTCGAGGCAAAGGTCGATCTGCCGCGCTTCGCGGTGGTGACTCCGTTTCCCAACACGCCATTGTATCTCCGCTTGCAGGCGGAAGGCCGCATCCTCACCCGCGACTGGGAGCTTTACGATGGCCAGCATGTGGTCTTCCAGCCGAAGCGGATGAGCGTCCAACAGCTTCAGGAAGGAATCGAGTCCGCATGGAAGCACGCTTACAGCGCACGCTCGATCCTGCGCCGGATCCGGCATTCGCCGGCACCGCTGGCCGTTCGTATCGGCGCCAACCTCGGCTACCGGTTCTACGCGCACAATTTAAGCCGGTACTACAACTGTGACTGGATCATCGGCCGCTCCCACGATCGCAAACGATCCGGGGTTTCCAAAACATCCGAATCATGCGCCTGACGATCATCCACCCCTGCATCGGCCGTCGCGAGGGAGATCGCTCATATGTGCGCACCTGGCAGATGGAGCCGCTCCCCGCCGCCACTCTCGCGGGGCTCACGCCGCGTGACATCGACATCCGGTTTTATGACGACCGGCTGGAGGAGATTCCTTACGACGAACCGGCCGACCTCGTCGCCATCAGTGTGGAAACCTACACCGCCCGCCGCGCCTATCAGATCGCCAGCAGCTACCGCGCGCGCGGCGTGCCGGTGGTGATGGGCGGCTTCCACCCCAGCCTGTGCCCGGACGAGGTGGCCGGTCATGCAGAGGCGGTGGTGGTGGGCGAAGCGGAGGAAACGTGGCCGCTTTTGTTGGATGATTTCCGCCATGGGAGGCTGCGGAAGTTCTATCGTTCGGGCGGCAGGCCGTCGCTGGAGACGATGCGGCCGGACCGCTCTATTTTCCGAAACAAGCGATACCTCAAGGTCGGCCTGGTCGAGGCCGGGCGGGGTTGTCACTTCAAGTGTGATTTCTGCGCGGTGCAGACGGTTTTCAATTCAACTCAGACGCGACGGCCCGTGGATTTGATCCTATCGGAGCTGATGGAGATCAAGGACTCCCGGAAGCTGATCTTTTTCGTGGATGACAACATCACTTCGAACCTCGCGCAGGCGAAGGAGTTCCTGCACGCGCTGATTCCGCTGAAGTTGCGCTGGGTGAGCCAGTCGAGCATCAATGCGGCGCATGATGACGAGTTTCTGGACCTGATGGTGCGCAGCGGCTGCCAGGGAGTGCTGATCGGGTTTGAAAGCCTCAATCCGGAAAACCTCGCAGCAATGAACAAGACTTTCAACCTTTCACGCGGTGGCTTTGAAAAGGCGCTGGCCAACCTGCGCCATCACCGCATCCGGGTTTACGGGACCTTTGTCTTCGGCTACGACGGCGATACGGAAGACAGTTTCGCGCCCGCGGTGGAGTTCGCGCTGGACCATGGATTTTACATCGCGGCATTCAACCATCTCACGCCGTTTCCCGGCACGCCGCTGTATGCGCGGCTGCGCGCCGAGGGGAGGTTGTTATATGACTCGTGGTGGCTGGATGAAAACTACAGCTACAACCGGATCCCGTTCCGCCCGCTGGGAATCGAGGCCGGGGATCTGCGGCGGCACTGCATTGAAGCGCGCCGGAAGTTCTATTCGTGGCCGAGCATCCTGCGCCGCGGCATGGATCCGGTGAACCGCGCGAATGCCTTCATGTGGCGGAATTTCTATCTGATCAACGGCATGCACCGCGGTGATGTGAGCCTGCGCGACCACTATCCGCTGGGTGACGAATCATGGAACGGACGCTTCATTCCGGCGAACTGAGCCGCGCGGTGTTCGCACAAGCGGGCGCTGCGGACGACACGGAAATCCGGGCGCTGCTGGGAAGCGTGCCGATGAATGGCGCATGGCGGATCGGCTTCGGGCGCGAGCCTTCGTTTTTCGCATGTCCTGCTCCTGCGGGCGATGCGGAGCATACCTTGGTGGCGCGGCGCGACGGGCGCCTGATCAGTGTCGGATCGTGGTCGGAACGCGAAGTATGGCTAAGGGGCAAGTGCGAAACAATCGGCTACCTGCACGGGCTTCGCATGGTCCCTGGTACCGCAGGGCCGATGTGCGTGTTGCGCGAAGGATATGCGAGTCTGGCACGGGAGATCGCCGGATCGCAGGCGGTCGCCTGGTTCACCAGCATCGACGCGGCCAACACGCGGGCACGGCGGGTGTTGGAAAGCCGCGCCAGCGGGCTGCCGCGCTACCTGCGGATCGCGGACTATCTGACGCGCGTGATTCCCGTTTCCAGTCGGGGTCCGGCAAGCCCGGGCGGCGCGGCGGAATCGATCGGGGAGTTGAACGGGTTTCTCAACCGCGAGGGAGCGAGGCATGATCTAGCACTGAAGTGGAGCGAGGCGCGATGGCGGGCGCTTGCGCGATCCGGATTCACGACCGATGACGTGGTGGTCGTGCGACGCAAGGGCCGGATCGCCGCGGCGGCAGGCGTGTGGGATCAATCGGCCTGGAAGCAGGTTGTCGTTCACCAATACCCACGATGGGTGGCTCGGCTTCGTCCCGTGATTGGCTTGGGTGCGGCGTGTCTCGGCAGTCCCGGGTTGCCACCTGCGGGGCACGCGGTTCCGCTGGCCGGGGTGTTTCCTTTTGCGGTGGCAGAGGGCTGCGGGGATGTTTTGGGGGAGTTGTGGCATGGTTTGGCGGGAGTCGCGCGCAGGCGCGGGATTTACTGGCTGGCGCTCGGCCTTGATGCGTCCGATCCGATGTGGCATCACCTGCGGCGCATCGGCATCTCCTACCGGACGATCCTGTATTGGGTGTGCGGGGCGGGATTTCCCGATTTGCTCCCGGCGCTCGAGGAGCAAATCATCCGTCCGGAATGTGCGACGCTTTGAACCTATGAACACGCACCACGAAACGGCCCTGCGAACCGCGCACTGCGGACGTGGCGATCTATCGGTTTGTGATGCGGCGGAGATGCGCCGTTTGCTCGAACGTCATTTCGAGGGCGTGGACGAAAGCCAGTTCGAGGCCGATCTCGCGGAAAAATCCCACGTGCTCCGCGTGTGGAAGTCTGGTGAGTTGGTCGGGTTTTCGACGCTGCTGGCATATCGCCGCGTGGTGGATGGCGAGGCGTTGAACATCCTTTACTCCGGAGACACGATCATGTCACCCGAGTGCTGGAATTCGCCTGTCCTGGCGCGCGGTTGGATCGCGATGGTGCTGGACATCAAGACATCCATGCCAGCGGGCAGATGTTTCTGGCTGCTTCTATCCGCAGGCTTCAGGACCTATCGCTTCCTGCCGGTTTTCTGGCGCATGTTCTGGCCGCACCATGATGGGGCGATGCCCGAAGACATCCGCCGGCTGCGCGATGCGATCGGATACGAACGGTTTGGCAGGTGCTATGATTTGGCCACCGGAGTGGTGCGTTTCACCATGCCACATCGCCTGCGTGGCGGCCTGGCCGACGTGCCGGACTCGCGCCGCGAGGATCCTCATGTGGTGTTTTTCCTCTCACAAAACCCCGGCTGGCGCGCGGGCGACGAGTTGGTGTGCCTCACCGAAATCGAAGACGACAATCTAACACCCGCCGGCCGGAGGATGATGCGCGGGCTGAACCGATGAACCTGCCATCCGTCTTCGCACAGGTCCTATGGGCGGCGGGAAACCTGCCGTCCGCCGCGCGCTTCGCCCGCGCATTGAAGCAGCCGGAGCAGGCGCAGTCAGGGTGGTTGATGCGACGGCTTTGCGCGGATGCCGACAGCGTGTTCGGGCGTGAGCATGATTTCCGCTCGGTCCGGAACCGCCGCGACTTCGTCCGCAAGGTGCCGCTGCGGGACTGGAGCGGTTTTTCCCCGTGGATCGAACGCATCCGCACAGGCGAGCAAAGCGTTTTGGGAATGGAACCCGTGACCCGTATGGCACCCACAAGCGGCTCGTCCGGAGCGCGCAAGCTGATCCCTTTCACGGCATCATTGCACCAATCGTTCGCCATTGCGGTGGGTGCGTGGATGGCCGATTTGACCCGGCTTGAGCCGGGGATTCTGGGAGGTCCCGCCTATTGGTCGATCTCGCCGCTGACGGCGGATGAATCCGTCGCGCCAGGTGAGCCGCCTGTTGGATTCGCCGATGATGCCGAGTATCTCGGCGGCTGGAAAGCCGGGCTGGTGCGGCACCTGATGGCGGTGCCAAGGGACATTGTCCACGAGAGGGATCCGCAGGTTTTCTGGCGGCGCACGGCAGCTTGTCTGCTGGCGCGGCGGGATCTGCGCCTGATCTCGGTCTGGCATCCTTCGTTTCTCGAATTGATCCTTGGAGCAGCCGCCACGCATTGGGATGGCATTCTCGAATCCATTGAAAAACGGCGTGCCACGATGCTTCGTCGAATCGGCCCGGAGAACCCGGCGGCGTGGTGGCCCGCGCTGCGGGTGATCAGTTGCTGGGGCGATCAGGCGGCGGAACCCGGCATGCGGGAACTCGGCGGGCGATTCCCAAAATGCCGCGTCCAGCCGAAGGGTCTGCTTGCCACCGAGGCGGTGGTGACCATCCCGTGGCAAGGACGCCATCCGCTGGCCGTCAGCTCGCATTTCTTCGAGTTTCTAACAGATGATGGCGGCCTGCTGGCCGCTCACGAACTTGAGCGCGGGAGGGCCTACGAAGTGGTGGTGACCAATGGCGGCGGGCTGTGGCGCTACCGGCTGGGCGACAGGGTCGAATGCGACGGGTTTTGCGGGGCGACGCCAACCTTGCGGTTCCTCGGGCGGGCGGGAAACGTCAGCGACTTGTGCGGTGAAAAGCTATCCGAGCCTTTCGTCGCCGAGTGCTTCATGGCGCTGTGGCCTGATGGTGTGGGGCGGCCTGCAACCGCCTTTCTCCGCCCCTGCCGGTTCGCAGGCGGCAAGCATGGCTATCTTCTGGTGGTGGATCGTCCCGTGGACGAGGCACTTGCGGAACGCCTTTTCCGAAT
>JALOUA010000022.1 GCA_025457625.1 Akkermansiaceae bacterium | reverse complement strand
AGGAAACCGGCCGCGCCTGAATCCACCGCGCTTTTGACGTAGGCGTCATCACAATGGGCGGAGAGAATGATGATCCGGATGCCCGGAAGCATCTTGACCAACTGGCGCGTGGCTTCGAGGCCGTTGAGTCCCGGCATGGCGATATCCATCAGCACCACGTCCGGGCGCAGCGCCATGGTCATGGCGACCGCCTTGCGGCCGTCTTGTGCTTCGCCGACCACCTCAATATTCGGATCAAGCTTGAACATCATGCGCAGGCCTTCCCGCACCATGGTGTGGTCCTCTACGAGCAATACGGAGATTCGGTTCATCGGATTATCGATTGGTTTTCGACGGACTCGCCGCGTCATTTCCTCTTTGGACTAAAAGCTCAATCGGCGATCAACCGATGGCAACTGAATTTCGCGATGATATGAGCCGGGTCACGGGAGGGAATGTCGGAGGGAACCCCGAGTCCGGATCTACGCACCAATCAAGCCGATCCGGGTTTCAAGAGCAGCAATACGATCCCTCCGACGAGGGAGAAAGCGCCGAAGATTGGCGGGACGAAGTGGGTTTCCCGGGTTTCAATGCGCATTCCGAGGAACTTGATTGTCTCTCCTGGAGTGGTGAAGGTGATGCCCGAGTAGGCGAGCACCACGATGCCCAAGACCACCAGGATGATGGCAACTATGGATTTGGCATTCATGGTCGTGATTGGGGCATGGGTTCAGATCACGCCGGATGGATCAGAGAACACGACGGCCCTGGATCACCCGCACAAGGACGATGATGATGGCTACAACCAGCAGGACATGAATGAATCCGCCCAGCGTGGAACTGGTCACCAGACCGAGGGCCCACAGGATGAGCAGGATGATGGCGATCGTCATTAACATGAGATGGGATCTTTCTTGGATTCGGGGTTGTTAGCGGGCGGATTTCTCGATTTTATCTCCGACGGTTCCGACGTCCCTGCCAAAGCCCCGGGTGGTGGCGCAACTTGCACCGAAGAGCGCCACGAGGGCGGAGGTGATGATGAACATGGCGATGCGTTTGAGTGGTGTTTTCATGGCTTTGGAATGTGGTGTTTCCACAACACGAAACTAGCCGATGGGGACGGCTGCCGCCATGGGGTCAAACCCTACCTTGCGGAGTTTCACGGAGCGCCATCGGTCTGGCGGTCGATGATGTCGCGGAGGTAGTCGCGCGCCTCTCGCGCGCGCCGCATGATGCGTTCCGGCGGCTCGCCGCTGTCGGCGAGTTCGAGGATGAGCGGGCCGTGGAAGTTCCACTGGCGGAGCTGGCGGAAGAGCGAAATCCAGTCGATGGCGCCCTCGCCGGGCGAGAGGTGTTCGTCGCGCTCGCCGTGGTTGTCATTGACGTGGAGCATGCGGAGATGGCCGGAGAGCTTGTGGACCACGGTGCGCAGGTCCCTGGATAGAAACGCGTGGCCGGTGTCCAGGCAGGTGCCCACATTGGTCTCGCGGATCGCGCCTAACAGGAACATCAGGTCGCTGACATGGCCGAACATCAGGTGCGGCAGCATGTTTTCCAGCAACAGCGTGAGCCCGGCATGCCGGCAGTGCGCGGCCACCTCGTTGAGCGAATCCGCGGCGTGCCGCATCCGGTCATACCATTCATGTGGCGGCGGCCGGCCCTCGCGCTCGGGTCCCGGATGCAGCACGACATAACTCGCGCGCAGCATGGCCGCCGCATCGCAGGCGGCGGTCACCTCGCGCACCGCATGCGCGCGATGGCCGGCATCGGGCGACGAGATGTCGATCGCGTCGGCGAACGGCGCATGGAACGAGTTGGCATCCATGCCGAGCGACTTCATCAGCTCCGCGGCCTTTGCGACGTGATCATGGTTGTGATAGTCGAGGTGGGCGGGGAACGAGCAGACCTCGATGGTGAGGAAGCCGCCGTCGCGCACTTCGGGCAGCGCGTGGAGGATGTCGGTTTTGTAAAAGCATCCGGTGGAGATGCCGCAGCGCCAGTCGCTCATGATGGTGTGGGGTTGGGGTTGAAGCGTTCGGCAAGCCGGGCCCGGAACGGGTCCAGCGAGCAGCCGCGGGGGTTCCAGCAGAATTGTTTTTCCTGTTGGGACACGCAGTTGAAATCGACGCCCGCATCCAGGCCGGTGGCGATCTGTCCGGCGAACAGGCGGACGTAGAACTCGGCGCGCATCGCGGGGTCATACTCGCGCCACTTTTCGCTCCAGTCGTAGGCCGGATTGGCGAACTTCGAGCGCACCAGCCCGGCGATGTGGCGCGGGTGCCAGCCGAGCGCGAGCAGGCAGCGCGTGACCAACTGGATGCCGGAGGGTTTGAGCAGCCAGTCGTTGGGTTCTGTCAGGACATGCGCGGCGCAGGGTGGCAGCGTTTCAAGCGGCATGCGGTCATAACCTTCCGCCCAAAGCGAGGGATGGTCCTGCGCAATCGCATAAAAACCCCGGTGAAACCCGCACAACGGCGAGCGCAGATAGGAATCCATCAGGCGCGCGGTGCCTTTTTCCTGCAAGGGGATGTTCACACCGGCGCGGCGCGCGAGGGCGATGATCTTGGCCGGCTGGTGTCGCAGTTCGAGCAGTTGCGCCAGTCCCATCTCGTGCAGCGGCAGGCTGAAGAACTCGTTGACGCGATCCTCGATTCCCATGCGGTCGAGCAGGCCGGAGAGCCATGGTTTGCGGTAAACGGTGTAAGGGATGCGGATCATCCGGCTGTGCAGGGGATCGCCGTATTCGGATAGATCGATCGAGAGCATCTCGCGCATTCCGGATGAGGCGGGCCCCACGTGCTGGGCGGTGATTTCCACCGGGACTCCGCAATGCGGCGCGGCATCGGATTTCACCAGATGGGCGAAGTGCTCCATCAGCAGTGCGAGATGCGGAAACAAGGGCTCGACAACCGGCGCGGAGGCATCCGGCGGCGTGCAGATGGCAAGCCCCGCGATCGCGCGCGCGACTGCGGACTCCCGCGGGATGCGCCACACGAAGTGATGGCCCTGGCCGGTGACGAGATGGAGGTATCTGATGCCGAATTCCAGCAGCCGCGCCTCGATGGCCTCCACCAACGGTTCCTGCAGGCGGAAGATCCTCGGCGCGTTGAGATAGGCTTCGGCCGGGTCGTCGAAGTTGACATATTCGACATCCAGATGGATCAGCATCGACAGCCGGTCTTCCAGCGAACGCGCGAGTTCGCCGCCTTCCTCGAGCATGTGGTCGAGCGCTTCAGGCGGCCGGCGTTCGAACATCGCCGGGTTTTCCGCATCGAGCCGGCCGAGAAACGCGCAGGTCGCCTCGCGCAGGCGGCGGCCGCCGAGGTATTCGACGATCCGCTGCCGGACCGTGGGGTCCCGCCACACTCTCCGGAGGGTGGGGGAAATCCGCCCGCCGGTCGTATGACCGTTCTGGATCATGCAAGCGGATCAAGCTAGGGCCGCCCGTCGGGCGTGTCGAATCGGAAACCGCACAATTCATCGAGCGCCTTGAAGGCCCCGCCCGCGCCGGCCTCGTCGGTGAGCCGCGCGTCGGCGATTGGTCCGCGCCCGCGCAGGAATTCCGCCAGTGTCAGCAGCCGCTGGTCCGCGGTCCATGGCCGGCTCCATTCGGTCAGGTCGCTGAAGTTCACATCCGCGGTGAGGTCCTGCCGGCCCGGATTCTGATAGATGGCCGGGCCTTCGACGCGCTGTTGCAGGAGGTATCCGCGCAGCGTGCCGCGCGGGCGGCGGAGGTAGAGGCTTTCCGCAGTCGAGCCGTAGTCGATGGTGAGCATGCGCCCGGCGCGCCAGTGCGGCAGCCAGTCGGCCAGCCAGCGGCGGTAGGAATCGTGCACCTCGACGCGCTGGCCCGGCGCGTGGTTTGGCGCGAAAACCGAGGATGGCGGCAGCGGGGCGGGGGAGAGCAGGGACTCGCCCGCGTTGCCATCGGCATCAAAGGTCACGGCGATTTCCCGCCAGCCGCCGGCGGTGTTTTCGAAAACACGGACCGGGAAGGCATCGACGAGTTCGTTGGAGAAAATCACGGCCCTGCCTTTGCAGGCGGCGAGCGCGGCCTCCGCGGAGTCGTGCCATGTGGCGCGGCGGCCAAGCAGCTTGCGCTGGATTTCCGCGAGTGGGGCGGAGGTTTCCACCAGGTGAAGGCGGGTTCTCCAGCGGACGTGCCATGGCAGGTTGCGGAGCACGGCTGCGGCGAGCACGCCCTCGCCCGGGCCCAACTCGATCAGGTCGCGGCAGCCGGTTTCCCGCAGCGCGCCGGCGGCCCACTGCGAGATTGCGCCGGCCAGAGTGCCGGAAATCATCGGTGCCGTGGTGAAATCCCCACTGCGGCCGATGCCGCCGATGCGCCGCGCGTAATAACCGCGCTGCGGATCATGCAGCGCGCGCCGCATGAATTCCTCGAAGGGAATTGGAGAATTGTCGGGAATCCCGGTGATAGGTGTCACGATTTGATTTTGCGGCGTGCGGGCCGGGTGGGTTCGTCTTCATCGGATGGCCTCAGGGCTGGTGTCGGACGAAGGCTTTCATGGTGGCGCATCTTTTCCCGATGGAAGGGCCGTGGGGGCGGATGGTATATGGACCCACGGATGCTGGCACGATGAAGGTCTCGGCGTAGTGGATGATGAATGGCTTGAAGGCACCGTGCGGGCTTTCCACCACGGCTTCCCCGCCCTCCACCAGATTGAGCATGTTCACGCCGCCGCCGGTGTGGTGCGGGACGGTGCCGGTGAACCAATGGCGGCGGGTTTCGATGAATTCGCGCGCGTGCAGGCCGGTGCGCTCCTCGGTCCAGCCCTCGCCTGCGCCAACGGGCTCCACGCGGTTGATCAACTCGCGGCGGGTCCATTCGGTGTCGCGGTCGAATTGCAGCACCTCCTTGCCGTGGCCGATGTGGAGCGGGCGTGGTTTGCCGTCGAGACCCGGGCGGGACCAGTCCCACAGCTTGAATGTGAAAATGTAGGGGGTTGCGGAGATTTCCAGCACCATGCTGCCGGCTCCGGAGCAATGGATGGTGCCGGCCGGTATCAGGAAATGGTCGTGTTTGCGCGCGGGCCAGCGGTTGACATATCGCTCCGCGGGAAAGGGCCGCGCCGGATCAGCCTGCGCGGTTTCCAGATCGCGGAGAAATGCCTCGGAATCGACGCCCGTTCTGAAGCCGAGATACACATGGGCTTCCGGCCCCGCATCAAGCATGTAATAACTTTCGTCCTGCGTGTAGTGCATGCCGAAGTGCCGTTGGATGTATTCGGTCAAGGGGTGGACCTGCAGCGAGAGATTGCCGCCGCCCATGGTGTCGAGAAAATCGAAGCGGATGGGAAACTCGGTGCCGAAGCGCGCGTGGACGGGTTCGCCTAACAATTCAGCCGGACGGTGGAAAACCAGATCGAGCGAGGGGATTTCGAAATCCTTCACCGCACCAAAGCCAAGACAGAGGCTGTTTTCCTCGGGCACGCCGTCAAAACACCAGCCGTAGTTCGACGCCGCCGGTTCAAGGCCGCAAACCTCCTCCATCCACTTGCCGCCCCACGGCGCGGGATCGAAAAACGGCACCACCCGGAACGGCCGCCGCGCCGCGATGACCAGGCCCGCGCGGACCGCCACGCCGGACGCCAGTTTCGGCTGCTCCGGACTGTGGGTATCGAGAAAAAAATCGCAGGTCTTGAGCAGAGGCTTCTTGTGTTCGTCGGCCACCCGCCAATCGACGAAATACCCGCGCTTGTATTGCAGGCTGGCGCGTTCGCCACGGTTGTCGGCACCGAGGTTCGGTGTTTCATTGCGGCGGAACCGCAGCTGGGCTTCCCAGCGGGCGAGATCGGCGTAAACCAGCACATCCGGCCGCGGCACCACCAGCGTCGCACCCACACCCGCCACCAATCGCATGCCGCTGGTGGCGTCGAGGGATTGGCGGATTTTTCCCAGCGCGGCACCATCGAAGAATTGCTCCAGCCGCAGCGGGCTGATGAATCCGAAGACCGGATCGTCGCCACCCAAAAACGGCTCGACCAGCGCTTCGATCTCCGCCACGGGACGCAGCGCGTCTCCCGCGAACACGGCCGTGGCGGGCCGCAATCGGGCGGCGAGCTCCGCCAGGATCCCGCGCTCATGGGTGCCCGGGTAGCACTCGATGGCGATCAGCGGCGATTCCATCCCGGCGGCCGCCGCCATGATTCCGGCGGCGATGGCGTCCCACCCGCAGTGGCAGGTGTGGCCGGGAACATCCACATGGGGATGACGATCGTAATTCGACGGCCGCTTGGGATCCATGGATAGGGTTGTTGGAATTTATCTGCCAGCCTTGTCGAAACTCGCGAGCATTTGTTCCAGCGGCACGCCTTTCGTTTCGCGCACCATCAGGCGCACCCAGACCAGGTGAAGGATCATCATCACACAGAAGAACAGGAACACCGACTGCGGGCTGTAGTCCGCCGCCATTTTCGGAAACAGCGTGGAGATGACCGCACACGAGACCCACAGCGTGATGCATCCGACCGCCTGGCCCTTGGCGCGGTGCCTGTTAGGGAAAATCTCCGAGATGTACACCCAGACCACCGCGCCCTGGCCGATGGCGTGGGAGGCGATGAACGAAAACACGCAGCCCGTCACCAGACCGCCAATCTCATATTTGAAACCGAGCGCGATGCCGGCCAGCGACAACACATAACCGACTCCGCCGATGTAGAGCAGCGTCTTGCGACCGATGCGGTCGATCAGCCACAGGCCGGCGAAGGTGAACAACAGGTTGGTGACGCCGATGCCCACCGATTGCAACAGCGCCGCGCTTTTCTCCAGACCCGCCATTTCGAAGACGCGCGGGGCGTAATACAGGATCGCGTTCACCCCGGAGAACTGGTTGAAGAGCGCGATCAGAACGGCCAGCATGATCGGAATCCGCAGCTTGCGGGTCCAGAACGGATCGCCGTCCGTGCTCGCGCCGGTGTGTGAGCTGGCAATGATTTCCTCCGCATGTGCGGCCAGTCGTTCCGGCGGCAGTCCGGGTTCGATCAGCCGCAGCACGGCGATCCCTTTGGCGCGGTCGCCCTTGCGTGCCAGCAACCAGCGGGGGCTCTCCGGCAGCACGAAACACGCCGCCATGTAGATCGCCGCGGGCAGTGCTTCGACGCCGAGCATCCACCGCCACGCCACGTTTTCCGGCGCGAAGCGTGCCAGCAGGTAGTTGCTGAGCAAGGCCACCAGAATGCCGAAGACGATGTTGAATTGATAGAGTCCGGCCAGACGTCCGCGGCGCTCCGGCGGCGCGATTTCGGTGATGTACAGCGGTGCCGCGATCGTTGACATGCCCACGCCCAAACCGCCGATGAAACGCGCCACTATGAACGAAAGGGGATCACCCGCCAGCGCCGACCAGACTGCCGAGACGAAGTAGAGAATTCCGATGCCGATGAGCGTCGGCTTGCGTCCGAAGCGGTCGGTGGGCCAGCCGCCGACCAGCGCGCCGATCACCGTGCCGTAGAGCGCCGAGGCGATGGCCACGCCATGAAACAGATTTCCCAGTTGCCAGAGTTCCTGGATGCGTCTTTCCGCTCCGGAAATCACCACGGTGTCGAAGCCGAACAAAAATCCGGCCAGCGAGGCCACCAGCGACCAAAAGAAAATGCGTGACATGAAAAATGGGCGGGATGTTGAGGATGACAGCGCAGGATGTGAGGAACGGGAAAACAGGCACGTCCGACACGTGGGCCATGCCCGCATCATACGGAAATGCGGCGATCCAACAAGCATCCGCCTTGGTCTTTTTTCAAATCGGACATCCGCCCGAGTCGGCATTCCATCGCACGCCCCATGACCGCCGGGAAATCCAAGTCAAAGGGCAGAGGGGGGAAATCCTGATGTTTCCGCCTCTTGATATTCAACCCACCATTGAGGCGTGTCATGGGCAATGGGGCACATCGTGACAGATCAAGCGCGACACGCAGCGTTCCATTTCGGAGTCCCTCCGGCTAACGTCCATGGAATCCGTGTATTCTGGTCGCCATCCGGTGCCGGCAGCGAGTTTGCCAAGGAGGGCGGTCTGAAGACCTCAACTCATTGGCAGCCATGAAACTACGAAAAGGCACAGTCCGGTTCCGGATTCCCGGGAGAAGCGGGTTTCCCCACTTGCGAGACCCGGCAACAATGCCCATGATCATTCCGATGAGTGTCGAAGACCACCACTTCCGCCGCGAGGACCGCGCCTCGCTGTGGCTGCGTCTTGCGCGGCATGTCGAGGCTCATCCGGATGATCTCGTCATCGCTTTGGAAAACCTGGATCGTTGGCAGGCGCTTGGCCGTGTGCATCCGGGACCGATTCACGAGTGGCGCAAACGGATTCTCGCCGCGCGAAACTCACCGGAGGGTATGCGCGCCCTGATCGATTTCATGGCAGAACCGAATCATGATTCCGAGCCCATCAAATCCTGTTCGCCCTTCGTCGGTCTGCCCATCGCTCCAGTGGCATGACTCTCAAGGCGCTCAAACACCTGCTCCATGAAACCGGCAGAATCCCAGCGGCAACGGTTCGCGAGCGAATCGATGCGCTGCCAATTCCCGTTGAACCCAAACCAGGACTCCTGGCGAATTTCAAAACCGCCATGGGGGACTGCTGATTTTTGAAAGCGAATCCGGACTCTGCAAGCCATGCGCGACATCCGCATCGAACCGACCTTTGAATCGTGGCGCGACGCGGCCCGCGGCCTGCTTGCCGCGGGCATCCCGCCGGATGAGGTTTTGTGGAGCGATGATCCTGAAGAAGCCGCCCTGTTTGCAACTCCCCATGAAACACCTCATGCTGGCGGCGCGGCCCAAAAAGTTCCCGCCGCTTTCATGGACATCGCGCGCACGGCTGCGGCGCACACCGATCCGCGCCGGTGGGGGATGTTGTACCGGTTGCTGTGGCGCGTCACCCGCGGCGGCGAGTCCGCTTTGCTGGCGGTCGCCACCGATCCCGACCTGCGCAGGGTCCGGGAATGGTGCAAGGCGGTGGGGCGCGAGATCCACAAGATGCACGCCTTCGTGCGTTTCCGGTTGGTGGGGAAAAACGAAGCCGACGGGCGCGAACAATTCGTCGCATGGTTCGAGCCGCAATACCGGATCGTGCGGCTGGCATCGCCGTTTTTCGTCAAACGGTTCGCCGCGATGGACTGGTCGATCCTCACGCCTCATGAATGCGCGCACTGGGATGGCGGGTCGCTGCATTTCACTCCCGGCGTGCCGTGCGACGCCGCGCCGGACGAGGACGCGCTCGATGAGCTTTGGCGCGGCTATTACCGCAGCATCTTCAATCCCGCGCGGCTCAAGGTGAAGGCCATGCAATCCGAAATGGCCAAACGCTATTGGAAAAACCTGCCCGAGGCGAAGATCATCGATGAACTCATCGCCGGCAGTGCGAAGCGCGTGCACGACATGCTCGAGGCCGACGGGCGCCCGGTGAAGCCCGCGCCGAAAAACGCCTATCTCGCAAAACTCCGCGAACTCAACGATTCCGGTGGCAGCCCGTCATGATCCTCGCCTTCCACAAACCCTGGGGCGTGCTCTGCCAGTTCACTCCGGACCTGCCGGGCCAGCGCACGTTGGCGGACTTCGGTTTCCCCAGGGACGTCTATCCGATCGGCCGGCTCGACATGGACTCGGAGGGGTTGCTTCTGTTAGGTGATGAGCCGGGTTTCAACCACCGCCTGCTGGATCCGGCCATGAGGCATCCGCGGACCTATCATGTGCAGGTCGAGGGCATTCCGGATGCGGACGCCCTGCACGAACTTGCAAGCGGCGGGCTGCTCATCCAGGGACACCGCACTCTGCCGTGCAAAGCAAGGCTGCCGGATCCCGCGCCGGACCATCCGCCGCGCGACCCGCCAATCCGCCAGCGCAAGTCCATCCCCACCTCATGGCTGGAGATGGAGTTGACCGAAGGCAAAAACCGCCAGGTGCGCAGGATGACGGCGCGGGTCGGGCATCCCGCGCTGCGGCTCATCCGCGTGGCCATCGGCGGATTCCGCGCGCCGGATCTCGCACCCGGCGCCTGGCGCGCGTTGGATGGCGCGGCCTTGCGCAAGGTGTGGAATGCCTGACACGCTTCCGGGACAGCAAAACACCCCGACCGGCATGCGCGTCGAGTTCAGACATCCTGATCCGGTCGGAAAATGCTTTGGCGCGTTTTCGCTCTGGAGAGGCCGCATTTCTTACGGGCCAACGGCCCATCCCGGTGTTTGTGCTCCACAAGCGGCGTTTTGGATCGGGCCTTCAGCCCTCGAAACCACGGGCTGCGGGAAACCCAGCCCGTTGGGCTGGGCTGCTATGATGTCGGACCGTTGGTCCTACAGATGAGCCAAAACTTTTTCCGGCCCGGCTGCGCGAATTCAAGGCTTCGCCATTCCCGGATCAGGATGTCTGATGTTAAGGGTGGGTCTCATCAGAACAAGACCGGCGCTCCTTGGGTCATGAATCCCGCACGATTCGCTGAACTTGACGCGCATGCCCGACCGGGGAGCGGGCGGGGTGTTTCAAAGATCACGGAGCGGGTTTCGCTCAGTTGGCGCTTTTGACGAGCAGGGCGCGCTTGCCGACGCGCTCGCGCAGGTAGTGCAGCTTGGCGCGGCGGACCTTGCCGCGGTTGATCACCTCGATTTTGGCGATGCGCGGGGTGTGCACCGGGAAGACGCGCTCGACGCCCTCGCCGTAGGAAATCTTGCGCACGGTGAAGGCCGCGTTGATGCCGGATCCCTTGCGGGCGATGACCAGTCCCTCGAAAATCTGGATGCGCTCCTTGCCGCCTTCCACCACCCGGCAATGGACCTTGACGGTGTCGCCCACGTTGAAGCTGGCGATGTCGGTTTTGAGTTGTTCCTGTTCGATTTTGTCAATGATGGTCATGGGGTCCTCCTTGGCGGGAAATGGTGGTTTGCGGCCTGCCGGGACGCGCGGGGCGGGAGAGCTAGCGGAGCGATCCGGCAATTGCAACCGCGAAATTGGCTCGAATCCGTGTTTTTCGACAAGAAATCGTTTCGGTCTCCGCGGCAAACTCCCGCGTGACTTTCCGTGCTTTCGGGGGTTCAGTAGGCCGCATGAAAATCCGCCACCTCGCATTCATCCTCGGCTTTGCGCTGGTCGCCTGGCTCGGGTATTGGCTGGCGGGCACGGCGGCTCCGAAAAAATCCGCCTCGGGAAATCCGCAGGCCGCCGCCACACCACGGGCCAAACCCTTGCCGGACGAGGCCCCACCGAAATTCCGCCGGACGATGCGCCCGCCGGCCAAATCAAACGATGCCGAAGCGGCGGAACTCGGCGCGCTGCAAGGCCAGCGGGTGATCACCTTCGCCGACCGCGAGGCGATGGAAAAGTTTCTCGCACGGATGGGCGGCGGCCTGCGCCTGCTCGGCAGGCTGGACGCGCTCAACTCGCTGCGCATCGGCTTCGCCGATTACGACGACCTCGCCGGGCTGCTGGATGGCGCTGAGGAATTGTCATTCATTTTCCCGGTCACCACGCCGCCGCTGCCGGAGGGCAGCGTGCAACCCGGGGCCATGGCGCTCGGCGCGCGCCTGCTCGACTGGCTCGGCATCAGTGGCGACAATTCGTCATGGGGCAAGGGTGTCCGCGTCGCGGTGCTCGATACCGGCGTGTTGCAACATCCGGCGTTCCAAAGCCTCGTGCGCGGCATCAACCTGGTGGATTTCCCCGCGGATGCCTCGCTCATCAACTCGCACGGCACCTCGGTCGCCTCGCTCATCGCCGGCAGCGGAGCGAACACGCCGGGCGTGGCGCCGGGGGCGGAAATCCTCTCGATCCGCGTGGCCAACGACTTCGGGCAATCCGACAGTTTCCTGCTGGCCCAGGGCATCATGGCGGCGGTCGATGCCGGGGTCTCGCTGATCAACATTTCGATGGGCAGCCAGGGCGAGAGCGCGGTGCTCCGGAAAGCCATCGATTATGCCAACGAGCGCGGGGTGTTGATCTTCGCCGCCTCCGGCAACAATGGCATCGGCCAGGTGTTTTATCCCGCCGCCAGCGAGGGTGTCATCGCGGTGGGCGCGGTGGATGCGCGGGGCAACCATCTGGACTTTTCCAACACCGGCAAGGAGATCGCGGTTTCCGCCCCCGGCTATGGGGTGAATGCCGCATGGTCGGGAGATCAGATCGCGATGGTTTCCGGCACTTCTTTCAGCACGCCCATCATCGTGGGGGCGGTGGCCGCCGTGATGACCGAGGCCGGTCCCGGCACGCTGTCCGCAGCGCAGGCATGGAAATTGGTGACCCGCTATCTGAACGATGGCGGCGCACCGGGTGACGACCCGCAGCTAGGAGCCGGCATGCCCGATCTTGGCCGCGTCTTCGATGCGGGAACACCCGGCATTCATGATGCGGCGGTGGCAGGCCAGCGCATCCTGCCGCCGGACTCCATCAATCCCTACGGCCAGGTGGAAATCCTCATTCAAAACCGCGGCACCGAACCCTTGATCAACACCGCCCTCAACGTCACCAGCGGCGGCACCCGGAGTTCATATAATATCACCACACTGGCCCCGAACGCCGTGACCACCGTGCGCGTGCCCGTCACGCGGCCGCCGCTCTCCGGCGCGTCGGAATTCAAGGTCGAGGCGCAGGTTTCCCTCAGCGGGGGAATCGCCGATGCCAAACCGATCAACGACCGACGGATCGAATCCTATGCGCCGGCCGGTTCTCCGTAAGCGCGACCCCGCGTTTGCGAACCGCGGCGTGGGTGCCTCGCCCAATACTGTCAGTCCAAGAATTGAAGGCCGGAGACTTTAACCGCAGATGAACAGGATTTACGCAGATAAAGAGGGATGTCCTGTGATTTTCATCTGCGTTCAGCGGGCGATACGCTCGCGCCAAGGTTCGCGCTCTGCCCCTGCATGGTTGCTGATTGGCATGATCACTTTCATGCCCTGTGAAACATCCTTCGCGGCCCCACCATTGCGCGAGGCGCCGAATCCCGCGGCGGCGCCTGCCAACCAGTTGTTGGTCGCGGGCAACGCCTGTGGCCCGGCCGCCCTGTTGAACGCCTTCCGTTTCGGCGCGCCCCACTGGCAGCGCGTCTCCGCCGCCGTGAAAGGGGACGACGACCGCGCGCGGATTCTAACCATCATCCGCGAGATCGGCATGCGGCCGTCCAAACACCTGCCGGGCCGCGCCCGCTGGAGCCGCCAGGGTGTGGGCTTGTCCGACCTCCGCGACATGGGCAACGAAATGATCATGGGGCATGCCCTGCCACAACTCGCCGAGGAGGTTTTTTTCCTCAAGCCGCGCGAAACACCGGAAAAACTCCTGCGGCGCGTCCACAAGCGTCTCGACACCTCGCTCGCCAAGGGCTTTCCACCCGTCCTCAGCCTGCGCCGGCACGCCTTGCGCACGCAACCCGGGAAACCCGCGCAGTGGGTCGTCATCGACGCGCACTTCGTCACTCTAACAGCCATCCCGCACAGCCTGGAAAAAAACCCGCGTTCGTTTCCCGTGCGCTACATCGATCCCTGGGGCGGCCGCCATTGCGAGGGCGTGATCCGCATCCCCGGGCTTCCGCTGCTGGCCGGTGCCGACGGCACCGCCACCTGTCTTGAGGCCGTGTTCCCCGAGACCAAGGTCGGTCTCGACCGCGTCCGCCGCGGCGATACCAGCGCGCTGGTCCTCTCCGCGGCCATCGGCAGGTGGTGAAAGGCCGGCCATCGTTGACGGATTCCGGCCTTGATTGAGGAACCTGCGGACTGAGCGGATTTGCACGATTCATCAGAGAAAATGCGTGGCGGACAAATGCAGTCCTGTCAGGTTCCTATCAGAAATGAAAACGGTCCATTCAAGTTCTCCGGTCAGGCGATCGAATGGAATTCCGGTCGGAAGCCGGAACATGAGCCCGTGCTTGTTGAATTCCTCCCTTTGGGCGTTTGACGGGATTTCCGTTTCTCTGACAAACGCACCGCAAATGATTCTGCTAGATTCACCGTTTTTCCCCTACCCCATCAAAGCCCTATGAAAACCGCCTGGAAACCAACCGCCGCCGCGGCAGTCAGCCGCTGGATCCGCCAGACTCAAGGAAACCTGCTGTGGATTGGAGGCGCGGGCGCATCGGCGGCCCTGATCCTGATTTCCTGCGCCACCGGCGGCCGCACCATCATGGCGCCCATGAGCATTCCAGGCGCCGAGTTCGTGGGCACCGAGGAATGCGCCCAGTGCCACGAGGAAGTCGTCCGCGATTTCAAAACCGCCGATCACTCCAGACTCCAGGCCAAGGGCAAGAACTCCATCGACATGGGTTGCGAGTCCTGCCACGGCGCGGGCAGCAAGCACGTCGAGGCCGGCGGCGGCGCGGGCACCATCATCAATCCGGACAAGTCGCCGGAAACCTGCTTCCAGTGCCACCTCGATACCAAAGCCCAGTTCATGCTGCCTTACAGCCACCAGGTGCTGAATGGCAAGATGTCCTGCTCCGATTGCCATGACCCGCACAAAGGCAACGCCATCAAAGGCGGCGGCACCTCGCTGGCCGGCAAAAACGAAACCTGCATCGAGTGCCACACCCAGCAACGCGGACCCTTCGTCTTCCAACACGATGCCACCCGCGAGGGCTGCACGTCTTGCCACAGCCCGCACGGCTCCACCAACCAGAAGCTGCTTACCGAGCGCAACTCCACCCTCTGCCTGAAGTGCCACTTCCAGGACCAGGCGGGCCCGCCCGCCACCCCTGCCGGAGAACTCAGAATCGGATCGAGCGCACACAGCGCCGGCCGCATGTCGCGCGGCACCTGCTGGACCGCCGGTTGTCACGAGGGCGTCCATGGTTCCAACGCCGACCGCCACCTCCGCTACTAAACCCCAAACCCGCCATTCCCATGAAAAACACCCCACGTCACGCCTCCCTCAGTCATTGGAGCATCTGTTTGGCCACTTATGCGGTTTGCGCCGGTTGCTGCGCCTATGCCGGCGCACCGGCGGTCGAGAGCGCAACCGAGGAAGAAGCCGAGGAATTCGCCAATTGGGTCGATCTCACCGTCGGTGGTTTCGATGTCAAAGGCAAGGACTCCGCGTTCCAGCGCCGCTGGAACAACAACGGCGATTTTTTCGGCGGTGTCGAGTCGATGCGCTATGAGAAAGCCTTTGATAACGGCACCTTCCTGCTGGATGGGCACGCGCTCTTCGGGCTGGAGGATTATGACATCACCCTCGGCTACGATTTGAACGACGTCGGCTACCTGCGCGGCGGATACCGCGAGTTCCGCACCTGGTATGACACCGCGGGCGGCTATCTCCCCGGCGTGCCGGGCGGCTGGCGCTCGCCCAATGACCAGTCACTGGAACTCGACCGCGGCGAATTATGGATCGAGGCCGGCCTGCGCATGCCGGACATCCCCGAAATCACACTCCGCTATGCCCATCAGTGGCGCGATGGCGAAAAGGACTCGACCATCTGGGGGGATGTCTATTCCGCAGGCCTGCGCCGGGGGATCTATCCGGGGCTTTATGACATTGATGAAACCCGCGACATCGTGACCCTCGACGCAACCCACACTCTGGGCAATACCGACCTGGGACTCGGACTGCGCTACGAGTCGGTCAGGAACGACAATAACCGGAGCACTGTCACCGGCGATGCCACCGATACGGTTTTCACCCGGCTCAGCCAGCGGGAAGTCTATGAATACGACCTCTTCGGCGGCCATATCACCAGCGAGACCCGTTTCAATGACCGGATGCTGCTGAGCTTCGGATATGCCCTCACCACCATGGATACCGATGTGGATGGCGGCCAGCGGGGCAACACCGCCATCGCTACCGGTGTCTTCACGCCGGTCTATCAGCTTCTCACCGGTTCGGGCGACTTCGTCCAGAACACGGCCAATCTGAACTTCTGGTGGAATCCCATCGATGACCTCGTCGTCGTGCCCTCCATCAGGGCCGACTGGGAGGAGATCGACATGCGGGCCAGCCGTTTCAACACGGCGGCCGCGGCGAATACCGGCACCCCCAGCAGCATCCGCACCAATTCCGACGATTTGCAGGACTTCAGCGAGTCGCTGGAGGTCCGCTACACCGGGATTTCCGATCTCGTTCTCTATGCCAAGGGGGACTGGACCCAGGGAGACGCGGACCGCTGGCTGCGCAATCCCGTCAACGGGCAGTTCCGCTACTCCGAAACCGATATTGAGGACGCGACTTACTCCGTCGGCGCGAACTGGTATCCGGTCAGCGGGCTGAGCTTTGCCGCGCAATACTACTACCGCACCTTCGAGGAGGACTACGACGTCCGGCTCCAGGGAACCGACTTCGATGCCCAGCTCGACTACCACGCCGCGGACACCAACGATTTCAACATCCGCATGACATGGCGCGCGATGCCAAACCTCACGTTTGTCACCCGCTATGATTATCAACAGACCGACATCGAGAACAGGGCCTTCACCGACGCGGCCGCCACTGTGGTGACGCGCACCGCGGACTCCGCGGATATCGAGAGCAACATCATCAGCCAGAGTGCGACATGGAACGCCACGGAACGGTTTTACCTTCAGGGCAGCGTCCATTGGATCAGTTCCGAAACCACCACTCCGGCGAACAATTTCCAGCCCAACTATCATGTCAACTGGGACAACGACTACTGGAGCACCGCGCTTTCGGCAGGTTATGTGATCAACAAGAACACCGATATCAAGGCATCGTATTATTACTTCAAGGCGGACAACTACGTGAACAACACCGCACAGACCGTTCCTTACGGGATCATGTCCGAGGAGCACGCCTTCACGATCGCGCTGACCCAGTGGGTGACTCCCCGCATCGCCTGGAACGTGCGCTACGGATTCTTCAAGGGTGAGGATGACGCCTACGGTGGCCTCAACGATTACGACGCCCACATGGTTTCCACCGGGCTGCAGGTCCGGTTCTGAAAAAATTCATCACGATTCTTCTTTCCAGCCCAAATCCAACTCGCTAGTTTTCAACTGCATTCCAACCCTCGAAAATCATGAAATCAATCCTACCATCCGTCATAGCGGTATCATTCATTCTCGGAAGCGGCTTCGCCCATGCCGATGCCGCCGCCATCTATGCCAAGAGCTGTGCCTCCTGCCACGGCAAGGACGGCAAGGGCGACACCAAGATGGGCAAGAAAGCCGGCGCCCGGGACTACACCACCGCGGAAGGCCAGAAATGGTCGGATGCGGAGGGCGTCAAAGCCATCCTCGACGGTGTCAAGGACGGCAGCAAAACCAAAATGAAGGGATACACCGGAAAGATCACCGAGGCCGAAGCCAAGGAACTCGTCGCCTTCATCCGAAAATTCAAGAAATGAGAGGACAAGCCGCCGTCACCGGTCATCCGCTGCCGTGACGGTGCCCCGGCGGAGCCTCGGTCCCGAGGCTCCGCTTTTTTAAAAGCCCGAGAGGCGCGGCGATTGAGCACCGAATCCACACCCACCCCGAACCCATGAGCGAAGAGTCCACCAGCACCCCGGCGCCCGGCCGTCTCAACCGCCTTCGCAACTGGCTCAGCCTGGCCGGCATGGTGCTTTGCGTGTCCGCCGTTTTCGCCTTCATCCTGCTGGTCGCCGTGGACCTGTTCGCCACCCATGCGAACCCCTACATGGGCATTCTGGCCTATGTGGTGGCGCCGATGTTCTTTTTCATGGGGCTTGGCCTTGTGATACTCGGCTACATCCTTGAAACCCGCCGCATCCGCAAGGGCGTGCCGCGCAAGGAGGGGGCCCTGGTGCTGAGGGTGGACCTGTCGCGCAAGCGGGACCGCCAGTTGATGGCCGCTTTTGTCCTCGGCAGCATCGGCTTCCTGCTTTTGACCGCTTTCGGCAGTTATGAGACCTACCATCTGATGGAGACGAACTCCTTCTGCGGCCAGGCCTGCCACACGCCGATGGAGCCGCAATTCAGCGCCCATCAGCATTCGTCGCATGCCCAGGTGGATTGCGTGTCCTGTCACATCGGCCCCGGCACCACCGCCTACATCCGCACCAAGCTCAACGGGGTGAAACAACTCTATCACCAGATTCGCGGAGATTTCAACCGGCCGATCCGGATTCTCAATCCGAACCTGCGCCTGGCCCAGGAGACCTGCCAGACCTGCCATTGGTCGGAGAAACATTTCGGAGACGTGCCCAAGACCTTCAGGCGCTTTCTCGCCGACGAGGAGAACACGCCGTTCACCGTCCAGATGCTGCTCAAGGTGGGTGGCAGTGATCCGGTGCGCGGACCCGTGGAGGGCATCCACTCGCACATGAACGTTTCCAACAAGATCGAGTTCATCCATTTGGACGAGGAGCGGCTGGAGATCCCATGGGTGCGCGTGACGGACGCCGACGGCAAGGTCACCGAGTACCGCACCGAGGAGTTCACGGACGACATTTCCAAGCACCAGATCCGCACCATGGACTGCATGGATTGCCACAACCGGCCGGCACACAAGTTCCTCCCGCCGAATGATGCCGTGGACCAGGCGCTGGCGATGGGCCGCATCGATCCGTCGATCCCCTGGGCCAAGAAAAACGTCGTCACCGCGCTTGCCGCGCCCTATTCCAACCGCGAGGAGGCCCAGCGGAAAATCGGCGAATTCCTGCGCGCCGAGTATCCGGATGACAAGCGCGCGGATGCGCTGATCGCCGAGGCCAGGAAGCTGTACAGCACCAATTTCTTCCCGGAAATGAAGGCCGACTGGCGCGCCCATCCGGATCAAATCGGCCATAAGGACACCAACGGCTGTTTCCGTTGTCACGCCGGCAATCATTTCAACGAGGATCGCAGCAGGACCATCAAGGGCAGCGATTGCAACGCCTGCCACATCATCACCGCACAGGGAGCCGGCGAGGAGCTCGAAAAGGTCAACCTCAAGGGTCACGACTTCTTCCACGTCGATTCCGATTACCTCGAACCCAACTGCGCCGAATGCCACAACGGCCAGATCCAGGAGGAGTGAGACTCTGATTTGCAGGTCTTTTTTTGCTGGGGAATTGACGGCTCGCCGCCCGGCGTGAAGCATACGCCTGCTACGAGCCAATCATGAAACCCGCACACTTTTTCTTCGGACTGTTAGTTCTCTCCGTTGTTTCCTGCAAACAGGACAATGAGATCAAGGTTTACCGGGTTGCCAAGGAAGCACCGGCGGCAGCTGCGGATCCGCATGCGGGCATGCCCGGCATGATGCCTGGTGGTGTGATCCCGGGCGCAGCCGATGGCGCGGATCCCCATGCCGGATTGAGCGCGGAACAGCTCGCCGCCGCAGGGGCGGCCATGCCGCAATCCCAGCAATTCACCGACAAGCCGCCCGCCCACTGGAAAAAGCTTTCCCCCTCGGCCATGTTGTTGGGGAAATATCTGATAGAAGGGCCGGACGGCGCCACGGTGGACGTGACCTTTTCCACCCTGCGCAGCGCGCCGGGCGGGCTGCTCGCCAACATCAACCGCTGGCGCGACCAACTCGGCCAGGGTCCGTTAGACGAGGCCTCGCTCAAGCAAAACACCCGCACGGTGCCCTCCGGTTTCGGTGAGGCCGTCTTCGTGGAAATCGAGGGGCTTGTCGACAAGGCGGACGCGAAGAAGGACGGCCGCCTGATCGGTGCCATCGCCGAATCCGGTGCCAGCGCATGGTTCTTCAAACTGCGCGGCAACGAGGCGCTCGCCGCAGCGGAACGCGAGAATTTCATCAATTGGATCGGCTCGGTGAAACCCGCCGAATCTTCCAAGGTTCCGATGCACGGTAGCGCGCCGGGTGAGGGAATCACCCCGCCCGAGGAGGCTGCGGTTGTTCCGGCGGGCGATGGCTCGGTGACATGGGACCTCCCGGATGGCTGGATTGTGGTGAATGGCAGCTCGGCCCGCTACGCCACCATCGCCATCACCGGTGCGGATGGCTCGAAAGGCGAACTCGCCGTCACGCGTTTCCCCGGCGATGTCGGCGGCGATCTCGCCAACGTCAACCGCTGGCGTGGACAAATCGGACTCAAGCCCATCGACGGGGCCGCGCTTGCAGCCAACGTGACGCAAGTGACCGCCGGTCCCAAGAGCATCAAGCTGATCGATGCCACCGGACCGCAAAACCGCTGCGCCGCGGGATGGGTCGCGCATGGCGGCGAGACCTGGTTTTTCAAGTTCACCGGTCCGGACGCGCTGGTCGGCGCGGAAAAGGAAAAGTTCACCGCGTTGCTTGAGTCCGTCCGTTTCAACAAGCCCGAATGATGAGTGCCCTCCGCCGAATTCCGGACATCCTCAGTTCCCTGCGTCTCACCCTGCTCTGCCTCGCCGCGGCCTTTGTGCTGGTCTTCGCCGGGACACTGGCGCAGGTGCGTTTCGGGCTCTACCTCGTGCAGGAAGAGTATTTCCAAAGCTGGTTCGTCTGGTGGATGGCGCCTTCCGGCAACCTCCGCCTGCCGGTGTTTCCCGGCGGCCACCTGATCGGCGCCGTGCTGCTGGTCAATCTGGTCGCCTCGTTCATTGTCCGCTTCGGTTGGAAATGGAAAAAACTCGGCATCCTGCTCATCCACGTCGGGCTGATCATCATGCTGGCCGGCGGTCTCGCCACCGACCTGTTCTCGGTGCACAGCTACATGCGCATCAAGGAAGGCGGCACCAGCAACTACTCGGAGGACGGCATGCGCATGGAGCTGGCGGTGATCGATCTGACGGACGCTGAGACGGAACAAGTCACCGCCGTGCCCGGCGAACGGCTGGCGGATGGAGGAACGATCACCCATGAGTCGCTGCCCTTCCGCATGGAAGTGCGCGGTTTCTATCAGAACTCGAAACTCCAGATGATCGGCCAGGGCGGCACATCCGTCCCGGCGGCCACCCGGGGCACCGGCGCGCGCGTGGCGGTGACCGCGAAACCCCGCGCCACCCGCATGGACGAGCGCGATTCGATGAGCGCCGTGCTGGAAATCATCCCCGCCAAGGGCGGCGAACCGCTTGGCACCTGGCTGGTTTCCGACTCGCTGGCCGCCGCGCAGACGTTCGAGCACGACGGCCGCAAGTGGAGCATCCAGCTGCGGCCCGCGCGATATTACAAACCCTACAGCCTGACGCTGCTGGACTTCACGCATGAAACCTACCCCGGCACGCAGATCCCGAAAAACTTCTCCAGCAAGGTCAACCTCGTCGATCCCGGGGCGAAGGACAGCCGCCAGGTGCTCATCTACATGAACCACCCGCTGCGCCATCAGGGAGACACCTACTATCAATCCGGCTTCGAACCGGACAACAGCGGCACCGTGCTGCAGGTGGTGCGCAATCCCGGCTATCAGGCACCCTACGTCGCCTGCGCCATCGTCTCCATCGGGCTGATCTATCAGTTCATCTTTCACCTCGCCGGGTTCTCCCGCCGTCAAAAAACCGCCACCGCGCCATGAGCCGCTTTGTTCCCCATCTTGTCCTGCTGGTCGCCGCTTTGTGGATCGCCGCGTCCTGGATGTATCCCAAGACCGATCCCGGCGAGTTCGACCTCACATCCTTCAACCGCATCCCGGTGCTGGCCGGCGGCCGCATCAAGCCGATGGACTCGGTGGCCCGCAGCTCGCTGCTCATCCTGCGCGGCAAGCAGACGGTACGCCTCGGGGAAGACGGGGAAAAATCCAAAATCGGCGCCTCGCGCTGGCTGGCCGACGTGCTCTTCAATCCTGAAAAAGCCGACACCTATCCGGTTTTCGCCATCGCCAACCAGGAGGTGCTCGGCATGTTCGGCTGGCCGCAGGCGGACAAGAGATACTGCACCTACGCCGAGCTCGAGCCGCACATCGCCAAAATCGACGAAGAGGGCAAGCTCGCCGGCGAAGTGGAGTCCGCGAAACGCACGCCGTTCCAATCCGCCATCTTCACCCTGCGCAACTCGGTCTATCTCTATCAGCGGCTCAAGAGCAGCATCCACGACGAGGGCACCGCCGGGTTCGGCGCGGAAATCGACAACTATGCCAGAACCGTGGCCGCGGGAGTCGCCAAACTCGGCAATGACGCCGGCCCGCTCGACAAGGAACGTCTGGCCCTGCTGCGCTCCGCGGTGGCGCGCTACGAACGCCAGGCGGATTTCTCCTATCTGCTCGTCGTCGCGCCGCCCGCCGGCGGCAAGCCGGACGACTGGCTCACCACCGGCGCCGCGCTGATGCGCGTGAAATCACCGGAGACGATTCCGGTCTCGGTCTCGGCGCTGGCGGCCATGGGCGACGCCTTCCGCGCCAACGACCCCGCCGCGTTTTCCAAGGCGACGCGCGAATACGCCGGATGGCTCAACTCCGAACACCCGGAATGGGCGGGCCGCACCTCGTTCGAATTGCGCTTCAACCAGATGGAACCGTTCTATCACAGCATGGTGCTCTATGTGGCGGCCTTCCTGCTGGCCTGTGGCTCGTGGCTTTGCTGTCCGCGCGGCCTGCGCAAGACCGCCTTCCTGTTGCTGGTTCTGGCGTTCGCCGTCCACTCGTTCGGCATGGTCGCGCGCATGTACATCCAGGGCCGCCCGCCGGTCACCAACCTGTATTCCTCCGCCATCTTCGTCGGCTGGGGCGCCGTGCTGTTAGGCCTGGTCATCGAGCGCCTTTACCGCGACGGCATCGGCGCGGCCTGCGCCGGCATGGTCGGCTTCATCTCGCTCATCATCGCCCACCACCTCGGCACCAGCGGCGACACGCTGGAAATGATGCAGGCCGTGCTCGACAGCAACTTCTGGCTGGCCACCCACGTGGTGGTCATCACCGCCGGTTACTCGGCGATGTTCCTCGCGGGCTTCCTCGGCATCGCCTATGTGGTGTTGGGCCTGTTCACCCGCCTGCTGACGCGCGAGACCGCAAGGAAACTCACCGGCATGGTCTATGGCATCATTTGCTTCGCCACCCTGTTCAGCTTTGTCGGCACCGTGCTCGGCGGCATCTGGGCGGACCAGTCGTGGGGCCGCTTCTGGGGCTGGGACCCCAAGGAAAACGGCGCGCTGCTCATCGTGCTGTGGTGCGCGCTCCTCCTCCACGCCCGCTGGGGCGGCTTCATCCGCCAGCGCGGCATCATGGCCATGGCGATCTTCGGCAATGCCATCACCGCCTTCTCATGGTTCGGCGTCAACATGTTGGGAGTCGGCCTCCACTCATACGGCTTCATGGACAAGGCTTTCCCATGGTTGATCGGATTCATCACCGCCCAGGTGCTCTTCGTCCTGCTCACCCGCCTGCCGGTGAAATTCTGGCGCAGCTTCCGCGGGGCGCGACCTGCGGAAACCGCCGCCGCAGGCTTCGCCACCGCCTCGGGAGGCGCTTGAGGACGCAGGCGCCCTATTCATCTGATAGATGAATTCATGGCTTGCTGAAAATCAGCGGACTCAAAGCATATGACGTGACTTTGGGCTTGTTTTACCTGCCAGAATCCACGACAGGTGTCGTGAAAACATTCCTGTTTCCCCCCATGATTCATGGCCGTGTCCACGCTGGCACCCATTGTGCTTTGCTGAATCCACTCATCCCCCCCGATGCCGTTGTTTCTCAAGAACCTCATCACCCGCGTGCCTGCGGCGGGAGCATGCCTGTTGTGTGTTCTCGGGTCCGCCCGCATTGATGCGGCGCAGGCACCCACGGCGATTATGCCGGCTGAGGCGGCCCTGCCGGAACACAGTCCCGCGGATACCCTGGTGGCAACCTTGAGCGCGGTGGATCCGGACTCTCCCGACAATCATGTCTTCGAGTTGGTGGACGGCCCCGGCGATGACGACAATGGTGTCTTTTATCTATCAGACAACGGGTTGTGGCTGGAGGATTACGCCGATGTCGATTACGAGGAGTATCCGGACGCCTTCTGGTCGGTCAGGATCAAGGTGACGGATGCCACCGGCCTTGACTTCACCACGGTCATGTTGATCCGCATCGCGGATGATCGTGGCGAGGATCATGATCAGGACGGCCTAACGGAAGCGGAGGAGGAGGACGACCACGGGACCAGCGACCTGCTCTACGACAGCGATGGCGACGGGGTGGGTGATGCCGCGGAAATCGCCATCGGCACATCCCCCGTCAATCCCGACGACTGGCCCCAGACATCGCTGCTCGGCTGGGGCAGGAGAAAGGATGGGGAGCTGGCGGTGCCCGGCAACGGCGGCCTGAGCGCGCTGGCCACAGGGCAATTCCACAGTCTGGCGCTGGACCACAACGGGGTGGTCACGGGATGGGGCGGCTTCAATGATTATGACCAGATCACGCCGCCGGACGACTTGGCGGACGTCATCGATCTGGCGGCCGGAGGCGACCATTGGCTTGATGATACCTCGTTCAGTCTGGCCTTGAAGCGGGATGGCACCGTCGTGGAGTGGGGATATGACAAGAACGGGTCGATTGAGGTTCCCGGGGGACTCGACCGCGTGGTGGCCGTTGCGGCGGGGCGTTGCGTGCGGATGGCCCTGCGCGACGACGGAACCGTGGTGACATGGGGCGAGGATCCGTTTGGAAACATCGGGCCGCCCGGGGGCTTGTCGGATGTGGTGGCCGTCGCGGCCGGCGGATACCGCTGCCTCGCGCTCAAAGGCGATGGCACGGTGGTCGAGTGGGGGATGAATTTTGACGGTGTAAAATGGCACGAGGCGGCGGCACCTGCGGGCATGCGCGACATCGTCGCCATTTCGGCAGGGCGATTCCACAGCCTTGCGCTGAGGAGCGATGGCACGGTCGCCGCATGGGGTTATGGGTTGAATGGTCAAACCGCGGTTCCCACGGACTTGGGCGGGGTGGTTGCGGTTTCGGCCGGTGGTTTCCACAGCCTTGCGCTCAAGGCGGATGGCGGAGTGGTGGCATGGGGCCTCAACAGCGACGGCCAGTGCAACGTGCCAAGCTCCGCCAACCAGCAGGTGCGGCTGATTTCCGCCGGCATCCAACACAGTCTGGCCGCCCGCCAGGACCTCGGATATCCGCAAATCGTCAGCAGTCCGCTCATTGACGGCTCCCCGGGAACTCCGCTGGAACATCAGGTCCAGGTGGCCGATCCCGGAAATGCCGGACTGGTCTTTTCCGCAATCGGGCTGCCGTCCGGATTGTCGATCCATCCAGCCACCGGTGTGATCTCCGGCACGGTCTCGACCGCGGTGCGGCGCTCCGTGCTGATCCGTGTTTTCACCCAATACGGGTTGCTGACCCAGGCCGCGTGGATCTCCGTGACGGAGGGATCTCCGCCGCAGTCGTTGGCATTGAGCCCGGCGGAGTTGAGGGAAAACAGCCCGGCCGGAACGGTGGTGGGCACCCTGCTGGCCGAGGATCCCGACGAGGGCGACGCGCTCGCTTTCGAATGGGCCGATGGCCCCGGATCCCGGGACAATCATCTTTTCCGCATCGAGGGGGACCAGTTGATCCTGCGGGATGATCTCGCAAAGGACTTCGAGCAGGATCCCACGGAGTTCTCGATCCGCGTCAGGGTGCTCGATTCATCGCTCAATTCCCATGAGGAGGTCATTGCCCTCGATTTCCTGGATGATCGCGGCGAAGACGCGGATGGGGACGGACTCACCCAGGAAGAGGAGGAAGCCTACCTGACCTCCGATCTGCTGATCGACAGCGACGGGGATGGCTTCAGCGACCGCTTTGAAATCACTCGTGGGCCATCACCCCTCAGCAGTGACAGCACGCCCGGCGGGCGGCTGATGATGGAATGGGGAGGGGAGCCAATGCTTGCTGGAGCCACTCCATTGGACGGCGGTGATGTGATCGAGGTGGCGGCAGGCGGCGCGCATTCGCTCGCGCTCAGGAGCGATGGCACGGTTCACTGCCTGGGAGCTGACGACGCGGGTCAATCCACGCCGCCGGAGGGCTTGCAGGACGTGATCGCGGTGTCCGCCGGCAGACTCCACAGCATGGCGCTGAAGCGGGATGGCACGGTGGTCGCGTGGGGCGACAACTCCGCCAGCCAATGTGAGGTGCCCGAAGGATTGTCCGGAGTGGTGGCCATCGCCGCGGGTGCATATCACAGCCTCGCGCTGCGGCTTGACGGACAGGTCATCGCATGGGGTTACGATGCGTATGGCCAGGCTGACGTTCCGGTTTCACTCGGCCATGTGGTGGAGATTTCCGCCGGTGGTTTCCACAGTCTGGCGCTGAGGGATGACGGCACGGTGGTGGCATGGGGCAGCGATTGGCGGGGCATCAACCAGGTGCCGGAAGGACTGGAGGGAGTCACCGGGATCGCGGCAGGTGGATATCACAGCCTCGCTCTCAGGCATGATGGCACCGTGGTGGCATGGGGCGACTGGGAATGGGGGCAAACATCCGTGCCATCCGGGATGCCGGGAGCGGTCGGGATCGCCGCAGGTTGGCGCCACAATCTCGCCCTGCACGCCGATGGTTCCCTCACCACGTGGGGGGACTCACTGGGAGGGCGTCTTGAAATCCCGCTCGAAGCGAGAAACGTGCGCAGGATCGCGGCGGGTGAGAGTCACAATGTCGCGGTTCGCCAGGATGCGGGTTTTCCGGGCTTTGCGGAGATCCCGCCGATCAAGGGCTGGCCGGGCCGGATGCTGGGCATGACATTTTCCATGCAGAACGCGCAGCCCTCGGCTTTCTCCGCCATGGGATTGCCCGATGACCTGACGCTGGATGGCCAAACCGGCATCCTGAGCGGGCTCGTGGTCGTGGCCCGGCGGCGGGCGGCGCGAATCATGGTGGATACCGACCAGGGACCGCTATCACGCGTGTTCTGGGTGGATACCGGCGCGGGGCTGCCGCCTGTCCAGATCACCTTGGATCAAACGACGGTCCTGGAGAATGCGCCCGCGGGAACGCTCATCGGTGTGTTAGGCGTGAGCGATCCCGACGCCGGAGACAGTCATGTCATTCAGATGGGATTCGGCACGGGCGCTCCCGACAGTTACAGGTTCGTTGTCGTCGGCAACCATCTCTTGACCCGTGAGGCGATGAGCGCCGACTTCGAGGACGGCGACCCCCGGCTGTTCATCCGCGTCAGTGCGGTGGACTCCGGCGGCAATGCCTACAGCCAGGACATGGTGATCGATCTGCTGGACGACCGCACCGAAGACGACGATGGCGATGGTGCCAGCGAAGCCATGGAGGAGGATGTATTTGGGACCAGTGACCGGGTTTTCGCCGACTTCACCACCGCCGATCCGGACAAGGACGGCATTCCCAGTCTCATCGAACACGCCTTCAACATGAACCCGCGGACGCCCGGGCCACTCCTGCGGATGGAACCCGGAGCAGGTTCCACAAGTGGCCTGCCGGGCATCAGTTTAGTCCAGGCCGGACCCCTTCATTTCCGCCTGCGCATGGAATACGTCCGGCGGATCGATGGTGGTTTGAAATACACGCCGCAGTTTTCCGGCGGGTTGCACCCGGAGAACTGGGTGGACGCCTCCCCAAGCGTGGTTGTCACTCCCATCGACAGCGTGTGGGAGCGCTGCATCGTCGAGGATGCCGTCACCACGGAGACCGGGGTCCGGCGCTTCGGCAGGGTCGCGGTTGAGTTTGCGCAGGCTGTGTCACCGTCGGATGACGACAACGATGGAATCAACCGCGAGCTGGAGGAAACCGTGTTCGGCACCAGCGATCAGGTGTTCGACGACTTCAGGACACATGACATCGATGCGGATGGGGTGCCGGGAATGATTGAATACGCATTCAATCTGGATCCGGTCAATCCGGGGCCGCCGGTCATTCTGGGTGCGGATCCGCTTGCCATGGCCGGTTTGCCATCCATCACCCTGGAGCGCGACACGGAAGGGGAGCCCAGGCTTCGCATCGAATTCATCAGGCGGACGGACGGGTGGCTGACATACCGCGCGCAGTTTGCAGGCGACCTTGCCGCCGGAGATTGGACAAGCGCCGATGAGACACATCTCGAGATCGAAACAATCAGTCCGGGTTGGCAACGCTGCGTGGCCTGGGACAGCGTGCCGCAGACCGCCCAAAGCCAGCGTTTCGGCAGGGTCGCCGTATCGTGGTGATGCCGGGGCTTGGCTGCCACGCCGCGCGAATTGCCGGGCCGCGGCGTGCGGGCGGAAAATGACGCGAGGGGGTTGCATTCCTTGTTTTGATGGATAGCTTCGGGCACGCTTCTCCCAACCAAATGCCAGACGCAAACCGCAAACACATCCTCGTCGTAGGTGCAGGTCCCGGCGGACTCACCGCCGGAATGCTTCTCGCCCATCGCGGGTTCCGCGTCACCATCGTCGAGAAAGCCGACCGCGTCGGCGGCCGCAACTCGGAGGTGAAACTCGACGGATTTTCCTTCGATCTCGGGCCCACCTTCCTCCATCAGAAATTCTGCCTGGATGAGATTTACGCCGAAACCGGCCGCAACAGCGACGATCACCTCGATTTCGTCGATCTCAACCCGATGACCCGCCTGAGCTGGGGCGACACCTCGCTGCACACCTTCAGTGACATGCCGAAGATGACCGCCGAGCTGGAGCGGGTTTTCCCCGGCAGCAGCGGCGGCTTCCGGCGCTACATGACCGAGCAGGGCGACAAGTTCCGCACCATCTACCCCTGCCTGCAGCATCCCTATCACAAGCTCACCGCATTCCTCAGGCCCACCCTGCTCAAGGCCCTGCCGCACGTGCTCACCCACCGCAGCGTGCACGACGTGCTCGGCGATTATTTCGAGGACGAGCGCCTGAAACTCGCCTTCACCTTCCAGGCCAAGTATCTCGGCATGTCGCCGTGGCATTGCCCGGCCCTCTTCAGCATCCTCTCGTTCACCGAATACAAATACGGCATCTATCATGTCCAGGGCGGCTTGAACCGCATTTCGCATTCGATGGCCGATGTGTTCCACGAACTCGGCGGCGAACTGCGGCTCGCGTCGCCGGTCAAACAACTGCTCCACAAGGGCCGCGTCCTCAGCGGTGCCCAGCTTGAAAACGGCGAACAAATCAACGCCGACGCCGTCATCGTCAATGCGGACTACGGTCACGCCGCCACCCGCCTGTTCGGCGGCCACAACGTGCCGGACGAGAAGATGCGCCAGCGCAAGTTCTCCTGCTCCACCTTCATGATCTACATCGGACTGGACACGATCTATCCGGACGAGCCGCACCACCACATCCTCTTTGCCGACGATTACAAGGCGAACGTCGCCGATATCCAGAGCGAGCGCCATGTTTCAGAGGACATGTCGATCTATGTCCGCAACTCCTGCGTCACCGACCCGCACGTCGCGCCGCCCGGCCAGTCCGGACTCTACATTCTCGTGCCCACCATCAACACCCGCAACGGCTTCGATTGGGAGAACCACAAGGAGGAATACGCCGACCGGATCCTCCAGCGCATCGAACAGCGCACCGGCATGAAGGACCTGCGCAGGCACATCATCGCCAAGCGCATCATCAGCCCGGCGGATTGGGAGAGTTCCTCGATCTTCATGGGCGCCACCTTCAACCTCGCGCACACGCTCACCCAGATGCTCTATTTCCGCCCGCACAACCGCTACAACGGCTTCGACAACTGCTACCTCGTCGGCGGCGGCACCCACCCCGGCAGCGGCCTGCCCACCATCTACGAGTCCGGCCGCATCAGCGCCAACCTCGTTTGCGACCGCTTCAACGTGCCCTACCAGCCGGTGGACCTCGCCTCGGAATACCTGCGCGACGCGTGAACTGTAGCGGCGGTCCATGACCGTCGCACTTTGGAAATCCTGTAGCGTCGGTCTATGACCGTCGCTAACTGGCCCCGAGGCCGAATTGCAAAAGGAAAAGCCAATGAAGAAGCTTCGCGCAAGTCATCCGCTTCGACGCTCACAGAGCGCCGCTACAAGCGATGCATTGGCGAACTGTAGCGGCGTGTCTATGACCGTCGCTGACTGCCCGAGAGGGCGGGATGCCATGGAAAAGTCCATGAAAAGGCTACGCGCGGCTCATCGGCCTCGACGCTCATAGAGCGCCGCTACAAGCGTTCCTTTCGCGAAATGTAGCGTCGGTCTGCGACCGTCGCTAACCACCCCGAGGCCGGGATGCCATATAGAAAGCCAGACGAAGAGATGCAGGTGATCCGGCAAGAGGACATAACGCCCGACCAATACGCCAAGGTCCCTTGCCTGATGGCAGAACTTGTAGAAGACGTCATGGGTTTCGTCATCGGCCAGCAGATGCCTGCGCTTCTCCGTGCAGGCCGTGATGAAATACACTGGAGCCTCTGTGAAAACGGTGTCCAGACGGGTGAGGCGGTTCATTGCTATTGCCATAACAGCATGCGCCGCCTGCGGCAAGGTGTCTGTAGCGGCGGTCTGCGACCGTCGCTGACTGCCCCGGAGGGCGAAATACCATGGACCAAACCGGTGAAGATGCTTCGCGCAACGCATTGGCTTCGACGGTCATAGATTGCCTTCGGCCAACCGGGTTGCGCTTCGCGGTTTCGCAGTGTCGCTATCGCTCCCTTTGGTTTGCCGCTACAGGGCACCTCATTTGCTCGACGGTCATAGACCGCCGCTACAGGCTTTTCTTGCGCCCGATGCTACAGACCTCACATCAGCGCTTCGAGCCTGGCCTTGAGCTGGTCCTTGGTGATGGTAGCGCCCACATACTGGTCCTTCACCTCGCCGTTCTGGAAGAACATGAGGTTCGGAACCGATCGCACGCCGTAACTGGATGCGAGGCGCATGTTGGCGAAAACATCCATCTTCACGACCTTTGCCTTGCCGTCGAGTTCACGGGAGACTTGATCCAAAACCGGCAGAAGATTCATGCAGGGTTGGCATTTCTGGCTCCAGAAATCGACGAGCACGGGCATGCCGGCGTCCAAAACCTCGCTCTGGAATTCCGCTTCATTCACTTCGCTGACCATGGCGGGAGAGATAGCCGCACCGACCCGGAGATGAAAGGGAAATTTTCATGTCATGAATGTAGCGGCGTGTCTATGACCGTCGCTAACTGCCCCCCGAGGGCGAGTTGTCCTGGAAAAAGCCAATGAAGAAGCTTCGCGCATTTCATGGCCCGACGGTCACAGACCGCCGCTATACAAGCCTGCGCATTGACATTCATTCCCAGCATTCCATCTTCGTTTCGTGAAACGGCTCACAGGGTTATTTTCGCTGGGTGTATGCGGTCTGATGGCCGCATCCTTAACGGCCGGGCCGGCAAAGAAGGCGGAGGACCAATGGATTGTGCAAAAGGGAGCGGAGTTTTTGGAGGAAAGGCAAGTAGATGGGGACAGCTTCGGGATGACGGTGATACCCGCGAAAAATCGGGTGAAGCGCACCTATCGCTTGTATGGCGTGGATTGCCCGGAGACGGATGTACGGGGAGGATTGTTGGCGTTACGCATCGCCGAGCAGGCGCAACACTTCGGCGTCAAACCGCAGGAGATTCCGGCATTGGGAAAAAAGGCGGCGGACTACACCGTCGATCTTCTCAAGAACGGCAATCCGCTGGTCAGAACCTTGGGGCCGATGGGCGAAGACGCGCCGGGTGGCGCCAATGATCCCAAGCGCCGGTATGCCCTGGTGGAGGTGACCGCACCGGACGGCACCCGCCGGATGCTGCATGAGCTACTGGTCGAGAATGGTCTGGCCCGTGTGCATGGCCAAGCGGCCCCATGGCCGGAGAAGACCATGAGACACCGAGGAGAGAAGAAGGCCAAAGAACTGTTCATGAAGGATCTGGAACGGATGGAGAAAAAGGCCAAGGACGGCGGCCGTGGATTTTGGGGCAAGCCCTAACGGAAGAAGAGCATGAGTTCGTGGCCCA
>JALOUA010000231.1 GCA_025457625.1 Akkermansiaceae bacterium | reverse complement strand
TGCGGTGGAAGGTGAGGTATTTCAGCGATGGCGCGGTGATCGGCAGCCGGGCGTTTGTGGACGGCTTGTTCGAGCAGTGCCGGGAACGGTTCGGGCCGAAGCGCAAGAGCGGCGCGCGGAAGATGCGTGGCAGTGGCCAGGCCGCCGCCGGAGTCTTGTGGAGCATGCGGGATCTGCGGGTGGGGACCGGGTGATCACACCACAAACCGTGTGCTGAATTGCGTAGGTCCTCAGTGACCGGGGAAAATCACAAATGACAAGCAAAACGTTCAGAAAATAACATGCGACAGATGTCCTGCCGCGCCGTCCCGTCTCTCGTCTCAAATTCAAACCCACGCCCACATCGATTCGTTGCGCGAAGTCCACGCCCAAATCAACCCGCACGGCAAACCTGGCCCCGACCGCGACACGAATGACAGAATCACGCCTCTGTAAAACCGCGAAGCCGATTCCGCTTCACACGCAACCACCGGAACGCTACACGCCGCAAGCATGATGACAGCCTGCGAACTCAGCCCCGCCGAATGAGCGCTGAAAACCTAATCACACTGCGCGGGTTGACCAAAACCTACGGCACCGGCGACGCCGCGTTCAAGGCGCTGCGCGGCGTGGATCTCGATATCCGCCGCGGCGAGTTCCTCGCCGTCATGGGCCCCAGCGGCTCGGGGAAATCCACGCTCATGAACATCCTCGGCTGCCTCGACAGCCCGACTTCCGGCTCCTACCGCTTCAGGGACATCCGCGTGGAGACGCTCAACAAGGACCAGCGTTCGCTCATCCGCCGCCATGCGCTGGGTTTCATCTTCCAGGGCTTCAACCTGCTCGCCCGCACCTCGGCGCTGGAAAACGTCGAACTGCCGCTGCTTTACCGCGGTTATTCGCGCAAGCAGCGCCACCAGCTCGCGCGCGAGGCGCTCGCCTCCGTCGGCCTGCCCGACAAGGAACGCAACACGCCCGCGGAACTTTCCGGCGGCCAGCAGCAGCGCGTCGCCATCGCCCGCGCCATCGTCACCCGCCCCGACACGCTCTTCGCCGACGAACCCACCGGCAACCTCGATTCCAAAACCACCCACGAAATCATGGAACTGCTGCGCCACCTCAACACCGACCGTGGCATCTCCATCCTCATGGTCACCCATGAAAAAGACGTCGCCGTTTACGCCAAGCGCCGCATCCACGTGCTCGACGGACTCATCGACCATGATAGTGGATCGGAGACCGTAGATAGAAGATCGGAGATAGAAGATCGGAGATAGAAGATTACCAATCAACGCACATCCACCATCGACCATCCACTGATCACTGATCACTTCCTCACTCTCCATGCTCTTCAACGCCCTGCTCATCGCGCTGCGGGAGATCCGCCGCAACCTGACACGCTCCTTCCTGACGGTGGTGGGCATTGTCATCGGCGTGGCTGCGGTGATCACCATGGTCACGCTCGGCCGCGGCGCCACCGAGACGGTCCGGCAGCAGATTGCCAAGATGGGCAGCAATCTGCTCATTCTCCGCCCCGGCCAGGGCTGGGGCTCGTGGGGCGCGCCGCAGTTTTTCATGACCGATGTCAAGGCCATCGAGGACCAGGTGCCTGGCATTCGCGCGCTGGCTCCTCTGATTCAAACCAATGCGCCCGCGGTCTATCAGGAAAACAACCGCAACACCGACATCCAGGGCACCACTTCCAACTATTTCGAAATCGCCAACTGGGTGATATCCACCGGCCGCATCTTCACCGAGGCCGAAGTCACGGAGGGCGCGCCGGTCTGCGTCATCGGCGAGACAATCCGCAAGGAGCTCTTCGGCGAAAACGTCGATCCAGTGGGCGAGAAGATCCGCCTCAGGTCGATGTCGCTGGAAGTCGTCGGCGTCACCGCCGTCAAGGGCCAGGGCGGCTTCGGCGATGATCTGGATGACAACATGATCACGCCCTACACCACAGTCCAGCGCCGTCTCACCGGCCGCGGCGGCGGCCGCAACATCAACCAGGTGATGATCTCCGGCAAGGAGGGCTATCCCACCGCGCACATCGTCGCCGATGTCAGCTCGCTGATGCGCGAGCGGCGCAACGTCGCACCCAACGAAGAGGACAACTTCAACGTCTTCGACTCGCTCCAGCTCGCCGAAGTCATCAGTTCCAGCACCAAGGTCATGACATCCCTGTTAGGCGCGGTGGCGGGCGTGAGCCTGCTGGTTGGCGGCATCGGCATCATGAACATCATGCTGGTTTCCGTCACCGAGCGCACCCGCGAGATCGGCATCCGGCTGGCCATCGGCGCCCGCGCGCGCGAGGTGCTGTGGCAGTTCCTCGTCGAGGCCGTCACACTCTCGTGCGTGGGCGGCGTCGCCGGCATCATCCTCGCCTACATCCTCTGCGATGTGCTTGCCGGCGTGGTGGGCGCGCCATTCCTCTTTGATCCGAAGATCAACCTCATCGCCTTCGTTTTCTCCGCGGCCATCGGCATCCTCTTCGGCTTCATGCCCGCCCGCCACGCCGCCTCGCTCGACCCCATCGAGGCGCTCAGGCATGAGTAGGTCCGGCTTGTGCGCCCCTTTCCCGTCATCCGGGGCCGGCTCCGGATTGCCCGGTCCGGGAAAAGAACAAACGCACGCTTGACACTCCTTGGTCAAACTGATTTGAACTACACGTTGCATTGGGATTGGGAAAAACTTTGTGAGCCTCAGGGCGACTTTCCCACCGACAGCGCAACATTTAAAAACGAACCCACGAGAAAGGACAGAACCATGAACCCTAAATCATTGTTGAGAAACGCCGTCTTGACCGGCCTCCCCTTGTTGGGAGGAATCATCATGGCCGGAGCCTGCCTGTCACCGTTGGCACACGCCGGACCCGCTCCGGCCGCGGAACCCATGACTCCGGGCCCCGCCCCCGCATGGAAATGGGGAATCAGCGCGGATTACATGTACCGCAGCGTGGACCGTGAGGAGGATTACCTATCATCGCCGTTTTTCTGGCACGTGGATTATGACGACTTCGATGGCGACCTCTGGGGATTCTCCGCTTTTCTGACTCCACCCAACCTCTGGGACACGACCATCGACATCGCCTATCGCTCCGGCGACTTGAACGGGAATTTCACGAACTACTCGATTGATCCCCGCCAAACCGCGGGACGCGGGCCTTTCCAGGGAAACGCCGATTTTGACCGGGACGAATACGTCATCGGCCTCAGTTGTCCATGTCCTGCCTTGGGCTGGTTGTATGCCAGAGTCGAATGGTTCCGCTTCGATGAGGATGGCTCTTGGATCTACAACGGCGGAGGCATCGAGGAACAGGAATACACCCTGTGGGGACTCTCCGCGGGTGTCGGCGCGGAGCAAGCGTATCCGCTCGGCAACACCGGCGCGACATTGGATCTCAATGCTTTCGCCGGCCTTGTTTACTTCGATTTCGAGCACGATGAGGTTGGATTCGAAACAACCGAATGGGACGGGTGGGGCTTCCTCGGCCGCGTGGGAGCAAGGATCTCCTACCCGTTGCAGGAACAGCTCGATGTCTTCCTCGGCTGCGGCTATGAGTATCTGCAAACCGACGACGGCGGTCTCGAGATGAGCAACCAGGGACTCTTCGTCAACCTTGGCCTGAAAGGCGATTTCTGAGCGATTCCGCCCGGAGGTGAAATCTCCTCCGGGCGGTTCCACCAGCCCGGCGGTCTTCAGAGGCACAATCAGGCGGTCGTCTGTATCGACAACGGTTCGTATCAGCCTAGGATGGCGAAATGTTCGCAAGCGCCATTCCCGACGTCTGCCCGGAACTCGGCCTCGAGGTCCCCGTTTCGCAAATCGACCGCGAGCTGCACAGGCTCTGGGAGCAGGACGAGGCGCGCACCAACGCCTCGTTGATGAATCTCGCCGTCTATTCGGAAAAACCCGGCGCGCTGCTGGAAAACTCCGCCATCATCCGCATTCTGACGCGTGAGCACGCCTGCCGCGCGATCCTCGTGGAAGTGAACCGCGCCGAATCCCGGCCCGGCCTGCGCGCGTGGATCACCGCCCACTGCCACCTCGCCCACGGCAGGAAATCGGTTTGCTGCGAGCAGATCGCCTTTTATCTAACAGGAAAAGTCACCGGGCGCTTCCGCAACACCGTCTTCGCCCATCTCAATTCGGATCTGCCGCTCGTCTTCTGGTGGCAGGGCGAACTCTCCGACATCTTCGCGGAACGCCTCGTCAGCGTCATGGACCGGCTGATCATCGACAGCTCGACCTGGGCGGATCCCGCCGCATCGTTCCGCCGCATTGCGGAGGAGTCGCATTCCAACAGCGACCTCATACTGCACGACCACGAATGGACGCGCACCTGGCAGTTCCGCCTCGGCGTGGCGGGCGTTTTTGACGATCCCGCGGCACAACAGGCACTGCCGGACATCGGCCGCGTGGAAATCACCCATCATCCGGCACACCGCAACGCCGCGCTGCAACTGCTCGCCTGGCTGGCCGTGCAGGCGGACTGGAAGGACCGCGAGGCGGTCACCGGCTCGTTCACGTTCGAATCGCCCGGCGGACGGATTATCGAGGCTGTTTTGCGGCAAAACCCGGATGCACCGGCGCTTTCCTCGCTCGTCCTGCGCGCCGGAGGGCGCTCCGCGCATCTCAGCCAGGCCGCAGGCGCGACCCATGTCGAGCGCCGCATCGAAGCGCCCGGCTATCAGGTCGTATCCCTCGCGCCGGCCGATCCGGCATCGCCCGAGCAACTCGTGGCCCTGCAACTCGCCCGCGGCGGCAAAAACTCGTTGTTCCGCAAAATCCTGCCGCGTTTCCAACAACTCCTCGATGCCTCCCGCCAGCTTCCTGCCTGACGCCATGAGCCATGCGTCCGTCGAGCAGGATGCACAGGATCCGGGCATACCCCGGTTTGATGGTGAGGCGGAAAAAATCATGGCGCTCCGTCCCGCGCGCCGCTAGTCTGCAGGTGGTAAAACACCAATGTCATGAAACCCACCCCAGAAGCCATCGCGGCGCTCGCGGCGCAAATCGCCGGAGCGGAAGCCAGACTCCAAAACCTCGAATGGGAGATCGAGGAAATCGGCCAACCCGCCGCCCACGAACTCCAGCGCCGGCTCGACGCCCTCAAGATCGAGGAAGCCGCGCTCAAGCGCAATCTGGAGGAAGCGCTCGGCATGGAGGAACCCGGCGACGCGCGCATGGCGAGGATCGAGGCCCTGCTCGCCTACATCCAGGGCGAGGAAACCGCCGTCGAACGCGAGGCGGAATTCCTCCATCAATCACCGCCCACCTCCGCGGAAATCGCCACCCAGGTCGGCAGCCGCCTCGTGGACCTGTGCCTGCGCGCGCTCAAACGCGTCGTCGGTGATCACCATCCGCTCGGCATGTCGGTTTTCGTCAACCACAGCCCGCAACTGCTGGAGGAGCGCTACGGACAACTTGGCGGGAAGCCGGATACCGGCCGATGAGCGTGTCCGCCAAACGGATGGACAAACCGTCCGGGATTGGATAGAACGCCACGGTGAAGGAACTCTTCAGGGAACAGGATGATCCGGAACGAATTTCTCACCTTCTCGGGAATCACCGAAATTCCGATACCCGAGTTTTTCCCGGCGCTGTGTGTGCTCAATGACGACGACTACATGAGGGCGGTTGCGATCATCCGGGAGCACCTCAACGCGAGTCAGATGGATTCGGACACCGAGATCGCATGTGTTGCGTGCGGCGAGACCAACCCGGGAAACTTCGGGGTTTGCTGGTCGTGCGGCAAGCCGCTGGAATGATCGCGTCACCTGCCGGCATTGTCCGTTGCCATGCCCCATCCGGAGGGGAAGGCCACCGTCTGGCTCCGGAGGGGGAGAGGCCCGGAGCCAGACTGGCGGTTTGTGCTGTCCATTTCACCGGACGCGCAGTAGTGATACCGCGCCCGCCCGCTGCCGCCCATTACGTGATCGCGGAGCATTTCCCGCCGCCTCATGCCCGCCAAAAACTTCCACGTCCGCCAGGCCGCCGTCTCCGCACTGCGCGCCTGGGCCAAAGGCCACGACTACGCCGAGTCGCTCGTCGAGCGCCACGCCCACCGCCGCATGCTCTCTTCCGCCGATCGCGGGCTGTTGCAGGCCATCCTCTTCGGCGTGCTGCGCCACCGGCGGTTGTTAGACCACTGGATCGCGGAACTCCGCAAAGGCAAACTCGACCCCGAGACCCGCGATGTGCTGCGCGTGGGCTTGTGCCAGATCCTGATCCTCGGGCTGCCCGATCATGCGGCGGTCAATGAAACGGTGGAGGCCGGCAAGGCCAGCGTGCGGGGACTCATCAACGCCGTGCTGCGCCGGGCGGTGCTCACGCGCAAGCGGCTGATGGATGAGGTGGCCGATTTGCCGCCGGCGGTCGCGCTCTCGCATCCGGACTGGTTGTTCAACCGTTGGAAATCCGCCTTCGGCAAAAAGGAGGCCATCGCCCTGATGGAGTGGGACAACCGGCCGGCGGAGACATTCCTGCGGATCAATCCGCTTGCCCCCGCATGTGAGGTCACCGGCGTTCCGGTCGATGGCGCGCCGGGTTTCCATCGGGTCGAAGGCCAACCGGATGCCGCCCTGCTCGCGGCGGGCGCGATCTACATCCAGGACCCCGCCACGCGGCATGCGGTGGAATTGCTGGATCCGCGGCCCGGCGAGCGGATTCTCGACGCCTGCGCCGCGCCCGGCGGCAAGGCCTTTCTCATCGCCTCCGCCATGGGTTCCGCCGACGGCCTGGTGTGCACCGATTCCAATGAAAAACGCCTGCCGCGCCTGCGGGAAAACCTCCAGCGCCTTCACGCCGGACAAGCCGGCGTCAGCGTGCATGATTGGACGAAACCCGCGCCCGTGGAATGGCATGGCGCGTTCGACGGCATCCTGCTCGACGTCCCCTGCTCCAACACCGGTGTCATCCGCCGCCGCGTCGATGTGCGATGGCGGCTGCAGGCCCCGGACATCGCCATTATCACCGCCACCCAGCGCAGGATTCTCGAAAACGCCCTGCCCTGCCTCAAGCCCGGCGGAAGACTCGTTTACTCGACGTGCTCGATCGAGCGCGAGGAAAACCACGGGCAGGCCGAGTCGTTTCTAACAGACCACCCGCAGTGCGCGGCGGACGGCACGCGCGAGGCACTGCCGTTCCGCGATCACAGCGATGGCGCCTTCGCCGCCCGGTTCGTGCTGCGCGATTCGTGATCAAAACGATTTTCCCGCTGGCCGCCATGGGCGGATCGCGTTAAAAACGCGCGTGAGATCGTTTCTCGGCATGCTTCTCGTTCTGCTCGTGTTCATCATTGTCGTTGGAGGAGGCGGCCTGATTTGGTACTTGAGCAGCAGCGTGGAATTCGCGCGCAAGGACCTGCCCGCGGCCGAAAAACGTTAGGCCGGGCGGAAAACCCGCAGTTCGCCATCCAGCTCGGCATGAACCGCGCTGAGTTCGGGCAGCTCCGCGATCATTTCGGCAATCTCCCCCGGATCCACCAGCATCAGCGCGGTGGACCAGACTTCGGCCAGCGCGGCGTCCGCGGCCACCACCCAGACCCGGCGGAAACCACCGGCGGGCATCGCGTCGTTTCCAGCCGGATGAATGATGTGGCCGCCCTGGATGCCGGTGCCCGACGCGCTCAGCGCCTGATTGCACAACTCGATGCGCCGGCTCCGGGTTTCCGTGGCCAGATCCACCGGCCAGCGGGAGGGACCGACCGCGAGCCACGAACTCGCGCCCGCAGCAAGGAGCGCGTCGGTCACATCCCATGACTCGAGCACTTCCCGCAATTGGTCGAGTGCGAATCCCTTGCCGATGCCGCCGAGATCCAGAACGCGGCCGGGCTCGACGCAGGTGACGGCCGCCACGTCGGGATGGATGATCAGGCTGCCTGCGGGCGGCGGGGGCGGCGAGCCGTCGCCGGCTTTCCGGTGCTCGATCTGTCTGCCAAGCGTGATGTCGAACAAGCCGCCGGTGCGCGCGCAGGCATCCAGCCCAAGCAGCAGACATTGATAGCTGGACTCGTGAAGATAGAGGGTTTCACCCGCCCGGAGGTGGTTGATGCGCGAGATATCGCTGTCGTCGATAAAACGGCTGAGCCGCGCTTCGTGCAAATCGATCTGACTGAAACACTCGTGTGCCAGATCGCGGGCGGTCTCCCGATCAACGCCGCGGAAACGCAGCGTGAACGTGGTGTGCATCGCATCGTGGCTGAAGGGATGCGAGTCGGCGAGCGGATCGTTTGTTTTCATCTTTTGTCATCCTTCATCCACAGCGCCCAGATGTCATTGCGCAGATAGACGATCAGCGGCACATCGGGACGCAGGCCGCGCGGCAGGGCCACGTGCGAGCCGGCGAGCATCCGCGAAACCGCTTCCTGGGTTTCCGGCATCGCGAAAACCACCGGCATGGCCGCGAGATCCGGCGGCGGCTGGCTCCAATACCCGGTCTTTTCAAAAGCACGCAGATACCATGGCAGCGGCCAGTAGTCGCCGCCGACCACCGCCGCCGGTTCCAGCGTGCCTGCGGGTGTCATCCCGCGCAGGCGGGCGAGCCATGATTCGAGACTCTCGACGTCCCGGCGCGTCGGAACATAGGCAAGCGGGTTGCGCGCGTCGGACGCCAGCCGCCCGGTGGCCGCACGCGTCTGCCTGAACTGCGTGACGACACAGAAAACCGCAAGCGCGGCGATGGCGATGCGCGGCGCGGCAGGCAGCCGCATGCGGCCGCCGAATGCGAATCCCGCCAGCAGGCAGACATGCGCCCATGGCAGACAGGCGAGCCACGGGTTCTTGTACGAAATCAGGCTGTAGATCAGGAAATGGAACAGCGCCGACCAACCGAGAAAACGGATGAACACGCGCTCGTGCAAGGCCATCGCATCCTTGCGGAACGTGATCGCGAGCGCGCACAGCGCCAACAGCACGACCGGCGCGCCAAACCACCAGAGCCCGGCGGATTTCACCGGCAGCACGAGCAGTTGGAGATAGTAGTATGGGGATTTGTCATGGCCCGCCACGTTTTCATAAACGAAGAAGGTGCGCACCGCGTCGATCGCGCCGCGGGGATAGCGCAAGCCGTCGGTATAGAAAAATCCGGCGGTGAGCATGGCGGCGACGACCGCCGCGAGCACGGGGAATCGCAGGCGAAACCACGCAGCCATCAGGACGCGGCGATCGATGCGCGCGCGGTTGGCAAAAAGCAGGCACAAACCCGCGCCCGTCCAGGCGAGCAGGCTGATGACAAAGGTCTCCTTGACGGCATACATCAGCCCCACCAGCAAACCGGCGGCGATCAACCGCCATTTCCCCGTTAGAAAAAACACCGCCGCCATGCCCGCGAGCGCCAGCAGCATCTCATGGATGAACATCCGGCTGTAATAGACCAGCAGCGGCGAGGTCGCGAGCAGCGCGGCGGCCAGCAGCATCGGCGCGTCGCCGAAGCGCCGCCTGCCCAGCAGCGGCACCATCACCAGCAAAACGCCGGCCAGCGCGGGCAGCAGCCGCAGCGTGAGCTTGGTCATGTC
>JALOUA010000230.1 GCA_025457625.1 Akkermansiaceae bacterium | reverse complement strand
GTGAGGTTCATGTTCACAATGATGTATCCGGGGAAGAACTTCTTCTTGGTCTCGGTTTTCTTGCCGCGGCGGATTTCGGAGACCATTTCGGTGGGCACCAGCACCTCGCGGATGTATTCGGTCATGCCCTCGGACTCGGCGTTGCGCTGAATGCGGTCGCGCACCTTCCCCTCCTGGCCGGAGAGGACTTGCACTACATACCACTGATCGCGGAAGGTTTTGGTATCGGACATGGCGGAGCGGGAGGGAGCGGACGGATCAGCGCCCGAGGTTGGTGAAGAAGCCGACGATCAGGACGTGGAGGAAGTCCCATGCCTGCACGAAACCGGCCAGCAGGACCATCGCGATGAGCACCACGATCGTGGAGTCCACCAATTCCTTGTATTTTTTCAAACCCTTGATCTTCGGGTCGGATTCCCAAGGCCAGCTCGCCTTGCGGAGCTCGCCTTTGACTTCACCCAGAAAACCGGAGATTTTTGAAAACATGATGCGCTGACTTTGTGACAAACTTGATGGTGGCACGGAAGGTGGGACTCGAACCCACAACCAACGGTTTTGGAGACCGCTACTCTACCAATTGAGCTACTTCCGTTTTGAGGCGACTCAAGGGCACCCCGTTTTGCGGAGTGCCCTCAGGAGCCTGGCTGGCGGCCCCGGACCGTCGGACGACCGGAACCGCAGCCCTTGTGATGGGTTCAATCGAGAATCTCACCCACGCGGCCGGCGCCGACGGTGCGGCCACCCTCGCGGATGGCGAAACGCATGGTCGGTTCCATGGCGATCGGAGTGATGAGCTCGATCTCGAGATTGACGTTGTCGCCGGGCATCACCATTTCGACACCATCGGGAAGCTTGATGCTGCCGGTCACGTCGGTGGTGCGGAAGTAGAACTGCGGGCGGTAGTTCGAGAAGAACGGCGTGTGGCGTCCGCCCTCTTCCTTGGAGAGAACGTAAATCTCCGCCTTGAACTTCTTGTGCGGCTTGACGGTGCCGGGTTTGGCAATCACCTGGCCACGTTCGATGTCGGTCTTCTTGAGACCGCGCAGGAGCAGGCCGCAGTTGTCACCCGCACGGCCTTCGTCGAGCAGCTTGCGGAACATTTCGATGTCGGTGACGGTGGTCTTCTGGGTGTCGCGGATGCCGACGATTTCGACTTCCTCCATCTTCTTGATGATGCCGCGCTCGACACGGCCGGTGCAGACGGTGCCACGACCTTCGATCGAGAACACGTCTTCGACGGGCATCAGGAAGGTCTTGTCGATCGGACGCTCCGGCTCGGGGATGTAGGAATCCACCGCATCCATGAGTTTCATGATGTTTTCCATCTGCGCGACATCGCCTTCGAGGGCCGCCTTGGCGGAACCCATCACGATCGGGATTTCGTCGCCGGGGAATTCATAAGAGGAAAGGAGGTCGCGGACTTCCATTTCGACGAGTTCGAGCAGCTCGGCGTCATCCACGAGGTCCACCTTGTTCATGAACACCACGAGGGCGGGCACGCCGACCTGGCGGGCAAGAAGGATGTGCTCGCGGGTCTGCGGCATCGGACCGTCTGCGGCGGATACCACGAGGATCGCTCCGTCCATCTGGGCGGCACCGGTGATCATGTTCTTCACGTAGTCGGCGTGACCGGGGCAGTCCACGTGTGCGTAGTGGCGCTTGACGGTCTCATATTCGACGTGGGCGGTGTTGATGGTGATGCCGCGCTCGCGCTCTTCGGGTGCGGCGTCGATGTCCGCATAGCTCTTCTTCTGGGCGAGGCCCTTGTCCGCCAGAGTGTTGGTGATCGCCGCGGTGAGGGTGGTTTTGCCGTGGTCAACGTGGCCGATGGTGCCGATGTTGACGTGCGGTTTGTTGCGCTGGAATGCTTCTTTAGCCATGGTGGTTGTTGTTCTTCTTGTGGAGACTGTTGAGATTTTTTCGTGATTGCCCTGGAGCTCGCGGGGGGAATTGAACCCCCGACCTCATCCTTACCAAGGATGCGCTCTACCCCTGAGCTACGCGAGCGATGTGTTGTAACGCCCCGCCATACATCCGACAAAAACACCGCGGCTCGTCTTAAAAATCCAAGACCAGACGCGGCACCCCTGTCGTGCTGTGGGGAAGAGCGGGCGGACCTTAGCAAAGCCGCCCACCCTGTCAAAAAAAAACTCGGTGAAAAGAAAATTTCTTCAAACCCTTGAAAAATAAGGAATTCCGTCACTTCCAAGAGGCTTCATCATGCGCGTGTGGGGGGGGATTCCAACTCCCGTCGCCCCACAAACAAAAGCGTGACAGCCGGGACCTGCAGGGTTTGTCTCGCGTCGGAAAGATCCGCCATGGCCATCGAACCACTCAAAGACGGCATCCGCTCCCTGGTGAGGATCGATTTCTACGGCAACGTCCACAAGCGCCTGCGCGGCACCGATGCGGACAAGCGCTACGCCACCGAGGTGGCCGTGCTCAAAGTGCTCGAAGAACGCGGCTGCCCCTACGTGCCACGCCTGCTGGAGGAACATCCGGAGGAACTCTACTTCGTCTCCACCAACTGCGGCAAACTGGCCACCCAGATTTCCAAGGAAAAGGCCGACAAGCTGTTCGCCAAGCTGGAAAAGGAATATGGCGTGCGCCATCTCGACGCCGAACCGCGCAACATCACCTACTCCGAAAAACTCGGCTGCTTCTGCATCATCGATTTCGAGCTGGCCGAGATCCTGCCACCTCCGCCGGGCCTCGAAATGCCCCCCCCGAAGACCCCGTGACGCCCGCCGCGACCACCGCCATGACGCTCCAATGGGCCGCACTGACCCACAGCGGTTCGCGCAAACCGCGCAACGACGACTCATTGATCACCTTCGCCTCCAGTCCCACAGGCGCGGAGAATCTCCCGCACAGCGGCTCCCACGCGCTGGCCCGGCACGACCTGGTGTTCGCCGTGTCCGACGGCATGGGCGGCGGCAATGCCGGCGACCTCGCATCGTCCCTGCTGCTCAAGCGCATGGCGGAAATCATTCCGGAAACCTTCAAGATCTCGGCATCCGGATTTTTTCCCGACTGCCTTGCGCATCTGGCGGATGCGATCCGCTCGGTGCACGAGCACATCAACGAAGCCGCCGCCTGCGATCACACCCGCGGCATGGCCGCCACCCTCGCGCTCGCCTGGTTCACCCCGGAAAACCTCTACCTCGCCAACGTCGGCGACTCCCGCATCTATCTCTCGCGCGACGGGGTCCTGCAACAACTCAGCCGCGACCACACCTCGGCCTGGGGCCAGTGGAAACGCGGCGAAATCCCCGAAATCCAGTATCGCTCCCATCCGCGGCGCTCGGCCCTCTACGAAGTCATCGGCGGCGGCCACCAGAGCGTCTGCCCGCACTTCGCCGCCGTCCCTTACGAGGCCGGCGATCGTTTCCTGATCTGCTCGGACGGACTGATCGACGGCGTCTGGGAGCGGCACATCGCCGGGGCCCTCGCCTCGGGCGAATCCCCCATGGCAACCGCACAACGCCTGCTCAAACGCGCCGTTGAAAACTCCGGCGTGGACGACACCACGCTCATCGTCCTGCAAGTGGAGGAAAGCATCGAACCGGAAACCTGATTGCCAAGCCAGGGCCTCTGCATGATGCCCCGCCCGCCAGCACCACCCGACACCCATCCGTTGGGCGCTTGCGATGCCGGAGCCGCCGTTGCCGGCGGCCCCCCGCGCGGATCCGTACGTGAGGCATTGCCTCATACGGCTCCTGCCTTGAGCTGGGCGCGGAACCTTTGCTCTGGATATGGATGGATGACATGAGGCCGGAGAAAATGTTTGCGGCCCAGCCGCCGCATCCTCGCCCATGTCCAACGGTATCTTCCTCTCTCGCCGCGCCGCCTGATTGCCCGGAGCCAATACCGGACAATCTCGTCCACAAAACGACTGATGCGTTCGCTGTTTCCCGGCTCGGCGTGATATTTAAGCCAGGGTCTCCGACTCCGCCGTGTCCGCCCTCACCTTGCCGTGGCGGTGAGGGCGATGTGGTCCCGCAGGCGCGGGATCGGCACACGGGATTCTTGAGTTCGGAGCTAAAAGGCGGGTTGTTCTTTGCAAGACTCTTTCATTCTCCATGCCAAGCCGGTTTATCCCGGCGCTTTTACTGAATCCGGCGACGATCTAACAATTTTTGGTAATCAAAACCAAGGACAGATCCTCGGGTTCATCCGCCGCTCCGCCAGCTTTCCACGCCAGGGCTGCGAAGGTCGTGGTCCGGCCTCCGGTGCGGAGGCCCGGGTGGGAGGGGCGCGCGTCTTGATCAGTCCGCAAAGAGAAAAAGAAGGCCGGGCCAGCGGTGCCGCCTTTCCCCCCAAAGGCGCGCCGTGTCAGCCGGCCGGCTCCTCCTTTGGCGGGTATGGATGTCCCGGGCGAGTGGCTGTCAGGCGCGGTCGAGCAGGACATTCCCGCCGAGCACGACGAGGTCGACGCCGCCCTTGAGCGTTTGGTCGAGAAACGGCGTGTTGCGGGATTTCGACTTCATGAACTCCGTGGTGAAGGTGGTTTCCTTGTCCGGATCGAAGAGGATGAGGTCCACCGGCTGGCCTTCCGTGATGGAGACCACCGGCAGGCCCATCAGGCGGCGGGGTTCGGCGCTGTAGCGTTTCACGATGAGATCCCAGCCGAATTTCCCGGTGGCCACGAAGTGGTGGTGCAGCGAGACCAGCGCGGTATCGAGGCCGGTGATGCCGTTGGGCGCGCTGACGAAGTCCTGTGATTTTTCAAACGGCGTGTGCGGCGCGTGATCGGTGGCGATGAGGTCGAAGGTGCCGTCGAGCAAGCCCTCTAACAAGGCTGCGTTGTCCGCCCTGGTGCGCAGCGGCGGGTTCATCTTGTAATGGGTGTCGAAGTCGCCGATGTCGTCTTCGGAGAACAGCAGGTGATGGGGTGCGACTTCGGCGGTGACTTTTACGTCGCCGCGATGTTTCCACCAGCGGATGGTTTCCATGCCGAGTTTGCTCGAAACGTGCTGGATGTGGATGTGCGCGCCGGCGGCGTGGGCGAGGCGGATGTCGCGGTCGATGATGATTTCCTCGGCGCAGGCGGGGCTGCCCTTGATGCCGAGGCGGTAGCTCATCGCGCCCTCGTTGAGCGCGCGCGGACCGGCGAGTTCGGGCACCTCGCAGTGGCTGGCGAAGAACATGCCGAACTCGGTGGCGTATTGCATGGCGCGATAAAGCACCGCCGGATCGGCGGTCGTGTCGCCATCGTCGGTGAGCATTTTCACGCCCAGCGCGCGCATGCCGTCGATGCCGGAGAGTTCCTTGCCATGGCGGCCCTTGGTGACGCAACCGGAGGAGTGAACCGGGATGCGCGCGGTGCTTCGGGCGATTTCGAGGACCCGCGCGACGACCGTGCCGGAATCGATGGCCGGGCTGGTGTTGGGCATCATCACGAGGCCGGTGATGCCGCCGTTGATGGCCGCCTCGCTGCCGCTGGCGATGGTTTCCTTGTTCTCGAATCCCGGTTCGCGCAAATGCACGTGGGCGTCGAACATGCCGGGCATCAGGATGCGGCCGGCGGCGTCGATGACGGGATTTTCCCGTCGGCTAACAGGACATCCGTGTCAGCAAGAACGGGCGGGTTTTCCGAGGCGATGCGGGCGTGGGTGATGAGGAGGTTCATGGAAGTGATGGGCTGAGGATTTTCAGTTCCGGCAAGGCGTGTTCGCGGATTGTTTCGAAATGCGCGTCTTTGGCAAGAAGCGGCAATTTCACGGAATGCGCGACGGTGGCGATGAGCAGGTCGGACGCGGGAAGATTGATGCCTTTGGCTCTCAAACCCGCATTCAACGAACCGGCCAAGTCCCAATGCTCCGGGAGCAATGCGATGCGGGAGGCCAGATCGAGGCCGGTGCGCAGGTCATCGAGCTCTTCCTTGCGCGCTCCGGTGACCAATTCGAATGCCACCGGGCAAGTGTATGCGGCTTGCTTGATGACCACGAGATCCCGCACGAGTGACTTGAAATGTGTATCTCCCTGCGGGCGGAAAAACTCGATCCATGCGGATGTGTCGATGAGGGTCACGGCTTCGTGAGATCGGCAAGGGACTCCAATTCGTCGTTGGAAGCGCGGTAGTCGGTTTCTCCCGCCATGACCTTCGCAAGGAATTCCTGGCGCTGGCGTTGCTCGATGAATTCATCAAGCGCCCGGGCCACGGCGGGGGATTTCTTCCGCATCTTGGTCCATTTTTGGATGGCTTGAATTTTGGAATCTTCGATCTCGACGGTAATTCTCATCTTATTCTGGAAACAATTGATGAAATTTTACCCGGAAATTTCATCAATTCAACCGGATTATCCGCCATCCTGGGACATGACGTCATTTCCCGCTCCATCCGCCGCCGAGGGCCTTGGCGAGGGCGGCGAGGGTGATGCGCTGTTGGGAATCGATTTGTGCGAGTACGAGTTGGACGCGCAGCACGGTGCGGCCGGCTTCGACGACTTCGAGGAAGCTGCTGAGGCCCTTGTCGTAGCGCTCCCTGGCGAGTTGTTCGGTGTCGCGGGCGCTGGCGAGCGCCTGTTCCAGTGCGGCGCGCGAACGGGCGAGTCCCTTGAGATCGACGAGCGCGTCCTCCACCTCGCGCAAGGCGGTGAGAAGGCCGGTGCGGTAGTTGGCCAGCGCCTCGTCGCGCGTGCTGACGGCCGCGTCGAAGCGCGCGCGGTTGGCACCGGCGTTGAACACGGGTGCGGCGACGCCCGCGCCGAGCGAAAGCACGCGGTTCTGCCAGTCGAGGAAACTTTGCGGATCGATGGATTCGAAGCCGGCGGAGCCGATGAGGCTGAAGTTCGGATAGAAAGCCGCCTCGGCCACGCCGATGCGGGCGTTGGCGGCGCGCAGGTTCTGTTCGGCGGCGCGGAGGTCCGGGCGGCGGTTGAGCACTTCGGCGGGAAGTCCCGGCCGGATCACGGGCATCGACGGTGATGCGGCGCGCGGGGCAACCGAGAGACCGGCCGGGGGCAGCCCGCAGAGCACGGCGAGCGCGTTTTCCGCCGCACCGCGCTGGCGCTGGACGAGTGCGAGGTCGTTGTTGGCCAGCTCCAGTTCGGTGCGCGCCTGGCTGGTGGCGAGGCCGTCGGCGAGTCCGGCGTCGGATTTGCTCTGCAGCAGATCAAGGGTTTCCCGGCGGCTCTTGATGGTGTCGCGGATGACGGCTTCCTGGGCGTCGAGACCGCGGATCAGGAAGTATTGGCGGGCGGTTTCCGTGGCGATGCCGAGGCGCTGTGCGTCGAACAAGGCCCCGGCGGCGGATGCCTCGGCCATGCCGGCTTCCAACAATCGCCGGTTGCGCCCCCACAAATCCGGGTCGTAGGCGAGATCGAAGGTGCCGCGATATCGCTCGCCCTGGAGGTCGATGGAGATGCCCGGTGGCAGCCGCTCGAAGGTGGCGTCCTGCGAGACGCGGGAAATGCCGGCGCTGCCGCTCAGATCGAGCGTGGGAAACAAACGCGCGCGGTCCACGCCGACCAGTGCGCGGGCGGTATCGACGCGCGACTTGGCGGCGGCGAGGTCGTTGTTGGCGGCCAGCGAGCGGTTGACCAGGCGCGTGAGTTCGCGGTCGTTGAAAAGCTTCCACCAGTCGTCAGGCAGGCGGGTGGCGGAGGTCTGTTGGGTTTGCTTCCAGCCGCCGGCGTCGAACTCCGGCTTCATGAAATCCGGCCCGAGCGTGCAGGAACCTGACAGAACCGCGGCGGATGCGAGGATGAGGCGGAGTTTCATGGTTCGGGGGCCTCGATGAACACGTCCACCTGCTGGCCGACGTAGATCGGCGGGTTTTCCGGGCGTTCGAGCGAGAAGATGACTTGCAGCACACGGGTGTCCACCCGCTCGGTGCCGGCACCGGTGAGCGAAACCTTGGGGATGATGTAAGGCTCCACACGGACGAATTCCAGCGGGAAAGCAACCGATGGATCGCCCTTCAAACTCGCGCGGCCCTTCTGGCCGGGCCGGATGCGCGTGGCGTTCTGCTCGTCCACATCGGCGCGCACCTGGAGGCGGTCGGTCTCGCCGATGATCATCGCCGGGTTCTTTGGCGCGGTGGCGGCGTATTCCCCGGCGCGGATATTCACCTGGATCACCGTGCCATCGCGCGGAGATCGCACGCTGAGCCGGCTGATGAGCAGCGCGAGGCTTTCCAGCTCGCTCGCGGTGGCCGCAAGCTCGGCACGGGCCGCCGCGAGCCGCGCGTCGGCCACCGCCACATCGCGCGAGAGGTTTTCCAGATCGTCGCGGCTGACCGCGCGCGGATCGGTGACGGCGGAGAACCGTTCCAGGCGGGACTTGACCTTGGCATGCTCCGCCTCGCTCACCGCGATGCCGGCGCGGGCGACTTCGAGACGCGCCTTGGTCGTCAGTTCCTGCGCGCGGAGGTCGCGGTCGTCTAACAAAAACAGGACGTCACCGGTCTTCACCCGGTCGTTCACCTTGACCTTCACACTGGTGACAAGCCCCGGCTGGGGCACGCCGATGGCGACGTTTTCGCTGAGCGCTTCGAGGATGCCGGTGGCGGAAACCGCTTGTGCGTAGGGTTTCGACGCCGGCGGCAGCGGCGGATCACTGCTTTGCGGGATGCGGCGCTCCGCCTGCAGGCGGTCGATGCCGATGATGGCGAAGACCCCGCCGATGGCGGCGAGGATGGTGCCGTAGCGGAGAATGTTTGCGGAATGGTTCATGAGACGGTGCTGGCCGGGCGGAGCTGGTGGCCGGCGATTGACCGAAGGCGGAAACCCGTCGGCGGCCGATATTCGCCGGATTCCTGTCGATTTCAAGGACGGTGCGAATGAGGCGGGCGGATTGTCATGAAAAGCAGCCTGGATTGAAGGTGCGGGTTCAATCGCCCTCCACGCCGGGATCGGGGATGTGGGTGAAGCTGATGCGCATCGGCGCGCTGTCGCGGCTGTCGTGCACGCCGCCGAAGTAAACGAC
>JALOUA010000229.1 GCA_025457625.1 Akkermansiaceae bacterium | reverse complement strand
AAGGAATGGCAGGACGGCAGCCAGGGTGTGTTTGTTTTCGATGTGGGCGATGGCAAGCAGATCCGGCCGGAGGAACACTGGCCGCAGGTGTGCCGCCTGCAGCTTGGAGACGCGCCGCACGCATCAGACCCGAAGCTCACCTACTCCGGCGACTTCCAGCGCGGGAAAGAACCGAGCCTGGAGAAGTTCGCCTACAAGCCAGGGCAGACCTATTACTTAGCAGACCCGGAAACGGGCGTGGTGATCGACCGTAGCCAGCCGATTGAAAAACATCTGCGACCCGAGCGCATCGAGATGCAGGATTGGTCGTTCAGCTTCTCTCACCTGGGCATGGCGGCCTATGGCCTGGACCAGATGCTGAGCCGCTGGCAAAAGGCGATCAAGGATCCGGTGACGATGGTGGCGTTCTGCTGCGAAGTGCTGGCGCTGCCCAAGAACACGACGCAGGGACTCTCGCCCGAGATCCTTACCCGCAGCCGCGCGGCCGGGCCGCCGTTCGATCTATCACTTTCGCTCCGACCTGGGACGGCCGGCTACGGCGGTCTCGATACGGGGAACTCCTGCTGGTTCGTCGCGCGGGAGGTGGCGAGCGAAGTGGAGAAGCGCATCGTGCATGCCGAGGATATTCCCCTGGCGAATGTGGTGCGGAGGGCGGAGGCGCTGTTTCACAAGATCGGGCTGAGCGCGCTCTTCATCGACGCGAGGCCCGCCGTCAATGAAGCCCGGATGTTGACCTATCTGCTCAACGGCTTGCACGGCATCAAATGGCCGGTGGTCGCGGATCCGGACAAAGCGCGGATCAAGTTTCCAGGCGGCCTGGAATGGAACGGCGAGAAGGGCGAATGGATCAACCTGCGTTGTGCGGTGGTGGAGTTCACCAGGAAACCAGGCACCGGCATCGTGCAGGAGATCGGCAAGGAATCGGCGGATGGGGTGACGAAGTTTTTCCCACGGATTCTTTGCAGCCGGTTTGACACCATCGACCGGGTGATCACTGAGTTTCTCACGCCGGATGAGAACATCTATCGGCAGCACGCCGGCGCGATCTACGACGAGCCGGTGATGATGCTCCCGCAGCGCGTGGACGGCAGCCCGAGGATTCTGGAAACCCTGGACCATCACCTGATCACCGGCAGCGCCCGCGAGGAAGTGAACGGCGAGAAGGGCGACTACGTGGACCAGTGCGACAACCACTTGCTACTGGCAGATGCTTATTCCGGACTGGCTGAGCAACTGGTGTTAGGCGTGGTGAAGAAGGCCCCAATGAAGGTGCAACCGCTCAAACTCAAACGGAGGGGCAAACGCTATGCGGGCTGAGCCGATGACAAACAACGCGCCAGGATCGATTTCTAGGGGGGGGTGCCCAAATGCGGCACCGATGGGCGGCGGGCGGGAGATCCCGCGTTCACGGCGATATGCAGGTGGTTTGCAGCGAAATCTTTCGGGTTTGGGGAAGTTCCCCGCGTCTTACACGTTAGGAGGTGCGCTGTGAGCCGACGGAGACGCAAAAACCGTGCTGCCGGACGGCAGACTTCCGCGGTGGCGAATGTGGCACCGGCGCCGGCCGCCAGCGGGCCGCTGCATGCCTCGGCGGAGGCGATCCGTTTCCTCCGCCAGAACAAGCACAATCCCCTGCCCCATCTGAAGCCGGAGATGCTGAGCGGGGCGCTCGACGCATTCGAGCACGGCCGGATCCGCGAGGCGGTCCTGTTGTGGGAAAAGATGGCTGAGCGAGACGACGTGCTGCTCTCGGTGAAGCCGAAGCGCGAGAAGGACGTGAGCCAGCTCGACATGCAGGTGGTGGTGGAACCGGATTCCGGCGCGGAGGGTGACGCCCACCAGGAGGTGCTGAAACGATTCTGGAAAACGGTCCGGGCGACCAATGCGTATGACCGCAACGAGCGGGGCAAGTTCCGGCGCTTGATCAAGCAGATGATGAGTGCCATCTCGTTCCGTTACGCGGTGCATCACATCATCTGGGATCCGCAGGCAGATGGCGAGCTGCGGGCGACCTTTGAATTCGTGCCACTCTGGCTGTTCGAAAACACAACGGGCAAGCTGCGCTATCTGGAAACATCCGGTGCCACCCACGGCAAGGACCTAACGGACGGCGAGTGGATGGTGACTACCGGCGATGGCCTGATGATTGCCTGTTCGATCGGCTACCTCGCAAAAAGGAGTGCGTTCAACGACTGGTTGATTTTCTCGGAAAAATTCTCGGTGCCGGGCGTGCTTGGCCGCACCTCGGCTGCGGCAGGCACGCCGGAAGCGATCGCGATGGAAGAAGCCACGCAAGCATTCGGTCACGACTGGTGCGCGGTGATCACCGGCGACGACGGCACGCACGACGAGCCGATCAAGATTATCCAGGCGGAGGGTAACCCGGCCGGGATGCCGATGCCTGCGGTGATCGAGCGGGTGGACCGGCGCATGGCGGCCCTCTATCGCGGTGCGGATCTCAGCTCGATGTCCAGCGGACCGAGCGGCGAAGGCACCGGAGCGAGTCTCCAAGAGCAGGAAACCGACATTCTGCGGCGCGATGACGCGGAAACCATCGCGGAAACCCTGGAGGAAATTTCCCGCCTGGTAATCGAGTGGTATTTCGGCAACGGCGTGGAACCACTCGCTCGCGTGGAACTGGTGGTGCCGGTTTCCGAGGATGCCACCTCCGTGGTCACTGCAGCGGGCACGCTGGCGGACCGTGGCGCCAAGGTTTCGTCCTCCGCACTGATGGAGCGCCTGAATCTGCCGGAAGCGGCGGATGATGCGGATGCGCTGCGGCCTGCGGGCGGAACGTCGAACGCCGATGCCGACGGCAAGCAACGATTCGAGACGAAGCTCAAGGAGAGTCTGGGGCAGGAAGACGTGGCGAATGCCATGGATAACTGGGCGCTGAGCGAGTGGCTGCACGATCTCCGCAGCGCCCTTGCAAAGGATCTGCAACCCTTGGGCGACGCGCTCGCCTCCGCCGTGCAGGCGGGCGATCTGGCAGCGATGCAAGCCGCGCTCCGGAAGATCTCGAAAGAGATGCCGGATCTCGCTGGCGACGCGTCCGCAATGAGCGAGGTGCTCGCCGGACAGATGACAGCCGCGCTGCTGGGTGAGGGGGAATCCGAAGAGGTGGCCAATGGCGATTTCGCCGGGCATCCCTTCCGTGGCAACCAACACAAAGGCACAAGCCGTGAAGGTGAGACCGCAGGATGGAAGGATGCACTCGGCCCGCTTCCCGAAAAAAACCGTTTCCTCAGCCCGGAGCAGAATGAGAACCGGCTGCGATCCGCAGTCTCGCGCTGCATGACTTTGCGGCGCGATGTTCCGAAGGCGGCGTTCCGCGAGGGCCTCGGGCAAGTGGATCTGCCCTACGGCCGGCCCGGCAATCCCGCGCTCGACTATCAGGAAGGATACGGGGCGAGTCACATCGTCGCCAAGCACGGCCGCGCGGCATTGGACCGCGTTCCGGCGATTCTCTCGAAGGGTGAGATTCACAAACACGAGGGCGACGCGAACAAGCGATATATCGTCCTCGATTCAGACCTCGTGGTGATGGGCCGGAAAGACGCCCGTCATTCCTGGGTGATCAGCAGCTTCACTGACATGAAGAAAACCAAGCGACTCAATCAAGGCGGGTGACCGGGGAGGACCTTCCCTCCCCGATCTACACCCACGCTCCCTACTTATACCCGGTAACGCAGGGGTGCCGCCAGGACCCAACAAGTAATCATGAAACCGAAACTTCTCAACTCCATTTTCCATAGCCTTTTTCACGCCCGCGAAAGCGTGGAAAACACCGCCGCGCTGGCAGAGGTCCGCGAATCGGACATCGCCAACTCACTCGATCCGTCCGACGCCATCGATTTTTCCGAGAGCGCGGACGGCTGGTTCAAGATCAGCCCCTACGGCACATTCCGTGGCAAGACGCCCGGACGGCAGCAACATGTGACGCCTGAGTCCGGCGCGCTCATGGAGGCGGAGTTCAACTCCCTGCTCGGCAAGCTGGGCCGGAAATTCCGCGGCGTGCCCATTTATCACGGGCATCCGGACGTGGATCCGGAAGTTTGGACCGATGACCGCCGGATCGGCAAGGTCACCAAATTGGAGTCCAGGGCGGACGGGATTTGGGGATATGCCGAGTGGAACTCCCTGGGCGAGGAAAACAAGCGGGAAGGCTGGTGGATCTACCCGTCTCCCCGCTGGGACCAGGCACCGGGCAAAACCCGATTCGAACCCGACCGGCTGATCAGCATCGGGCTGACCAACACGCCGCGCATCGCCGAGAGCGACCCGGTTTTCAACTCTGCTACGCCAGACAACAACGACAACCAAACAGACACGACCATGGATCCGAAATTGATTCGCCAAACACTGGGCCTGCCACCTGAAGCCACTGACGAGGAAGTCATGGCCAAGATCGCCAGCCTTACCACCCACGCCACGGAAAACGCGGCGGTCGCCACCGAACTCGAAACCGTGAAGACGGAGAAGACGGAAATGGAAAACTCCCTCCGCACGAAAGACGCGGAGATCACCCGGCTCCGCGAGGAGCAAAACAACTCGATCCTTTCCGAGGCCCTCACCTCCGGCCGCATCACCGTCGCGGAACGTCCGGCCTGGGAAGCGAAGCTCAAAAGCGACAAACGCGACGAGGAGATCAACTCGCTGCGGGCCATCGCCCCGGCGCGCAAAACGCAGGCGCTCGATCTGGGTGACCGCCGCCAGGAACGCGCCGCCACGGACAACATCCGTGAGGAGGTGAGCAACAGCGTGGCCAAACTCCAGAAAGACGAGGGCCTGAGCTACTCCGCCGCTTGGGCGAAGGTGAAAAAGGAACCCAAGTTCAAAGGCTACTTCGACCGCACGGAAGGCTGAGCTGGTAAAAACTGAAACGCTGAAAAACTGAAACGCTGAAAGAAAAAAATTCATGGCCAAGAAACCAACTGATGAAACGCAGGCCTCCGCTCCGGAGGAAATCACCGAAGAGGAAATCACCGCCAAGGTGCGCGCCGGACTCTCCCGCGCGCAGGCCGTGGAGGTGATCACCGGGCAACGCGCCCACGACGCGGAACTCGCCAAGGCGGCCGCCAAGTAACCATTTCCTGCGGAGGGGCGGACAACCCGCGCCGAAGCGGAACACCAGAAATAAAACCGTTAGACCAACATGAAATTGAAACACGCCCTGAGCATGGTTCTGCTCGCCCTGGCCTCGGTGTTCCGTCTCGGAGCACGCGAGGAATGCCACAACGAAGCTTCCACCGTGGGGACTCACGCCAATGGCGTGGTGGACCTGACCTTGGAGGTTTCCCTCACCACCCGCTATCTGCTCGTTCAGAAAGGCACGGCGGCGGATGGAATCATCGTCAACATCGCCAACACCCGTCCATGGGGCGTGTGCCTGGACGAAGGCGTCTATGACGCGAACAAAGTGACCAAACGCGCCGTGGCTCTGCTCGGCAGCGCTCCCGGCACACTCAAGGTGCGGGCCAGCAAGGCCATCGCCGTGGGTGCCAAGGTTTACACCACCGCCGCCGGCAAGGTAACGGATACCAACACCGCCGGATCGTTCATGTGCGGACGCGCCGTGACGGCCGCCGCCGCCGATGGAGACCTCATCGAGCTGGCCCATTGTTTCCCACTGCTCGACGCCTCCGGCACCACGCTCTGAGGATAAAAGCTGAAAAATCTGAAACGCTGAAAATCTGAAACCATCATGAA
>JALOUA010000228.1 GCA_025457625.1 Akkermansiaceae bacterium | reverse complement strand
GCTTGTGAGATGGTTCCAACTTCTGGGACAGGCTCTGGAAACCGCCTTGCACGCTCGAAAAATTAGGCAACTATGCGGTTAAATAGATAGTTGATGGCTATAGTCGGATAATAATGACCTTTATGCTTGAATTATCGAGCAATATGTTGATGATTTAGCCACTGTCTCCAAAAGATCTCCAATTTGATCCCCATTTCGCCTGAAAAATCATGCAAAGCGACCAATTGGCTTCCTTGATCAGCTGGCATCGCCGTCGGTCGGGCTTGAGTCAGGTTGAGCTTGCCCGCCATGCCGGGGTGAGCCGCTACGTGGTGCAGGATCTGGAGGCTGGGGCAGGTCGCACCACTTGGGCACGGATGCTTCCCGTCCTGCATGCCTTGAATATCCAGCTTCTACCGCAAGGACCTCTGGTGAATGAATGGCGTATGGAGACGAAGGAGGCTGGATCATGAACCCGCAACGCAGAGCCATCATTCGCCAGCACGGCATCCCGGCCGGTCATCTGGCCGAATTGCCCACGGGTGCTTGGAGCTTCACTTACATGCCGGGCTACAATGGCCCACCGGTCTCGCTCACGCTGCCGGCGCGGGAGGAGCCTTGGATTTTTGAGGATTTTCCGCCGTTTCTGGAAGGCTTGTTACCGGAGGGGCCGCAGTTGGAGTCGATCCTGCGCAAGCACAAGATCGACCGCGGCGATTGCTTTCGTCAGCTGATGATTGTGGGGCAGGATGTCGTGGGGTCACTCACGGTAGAGGAATGGCCGGCGGAGGAAGGAGGCGCGGAATGAAGATCTGCCCGATCACCTTGGAACCGGTGGGAGGTGGCGGGAATTATTCCCGGGCGGGCTTGCGAGCCGTGCATCCGCGTTTGGAAAATCTGCTGCCGCTGCATCTGACCCAGGAGGAACAACTTCGCGAAGCGCGGTTGCGGGCGGACAAAATGTCGATCCAAGGGGTGCAGCCCAAGCTTTCCGCTGTGCTCAAACCGAAGGAAGGCCGCTTCGAGATCGTCGATCGTGGCGGACCATTCATTCTCAAGCCCAATCCGCCACCTTTCGAAGAGGTGCCAGCCAACGAAGCCTTGACCATGACACTGGCGGAGATCGCCGGGCTTGAAGTGCCGCCTCATGGTCTGGTGCCTGCCAGCGACGGATCATGGGTGTATTTCGTCCGGCGCTTTGACAGGGCCGGTAGAAACCAACGTCTGCACCAGGAGGACTTCGCGCAGCTCACCGGAGCCGTGCGGGATACCAAATACAACAGCTCGCTGGAGCAGATCGCCAAAGTGGTGGAAACCCACTGCACCTTTCCGGCCATCGAGAAGGCCAAGCTCGCGCGCTTGCTGCTGTTCTGTTTTCTGACCGGAAACGAGGACATGCACCTGAAGAATTTCTCGCTGGTGGTCCGGAAAGGCGTCGTTTGCCTTTCGCCGGCCTACGATCTCCTCAACACCACGCTCGTTTTGGGAAATGCATCCGAGGAAAGCGCGCTGCCACTGCGGGGCAAAAAGCGCAAACTCACCCGAAGCGACTGGGTGGATTACCTCTGCCGCGAACGGCTGGGGCTGCCCACCGCGATCCTCGATCCCATCCTTCACATTCTGGATGCCCCCCGGGATGCGTGGGTTCAGAAAATCGAAAACTCCTATCTCTCCGCTCCTGCCAAGGCCGGCTACTTGGAGATACTCAAGGACCGCCGCACGCGGTTGTTCGGTTGATGTGAAACCCGCCGTCCGCTACACCCGACCGCTCTGGCAGTTTATCCGCGATCACACCAGTCTCGCCACCGCCGACATGATTGCGGCCCTCGGCAGTGGCGACCACCTCCCTGAAGGCCCGGACCCGGAAATCTCACACTCGCCGCCGACGCGGATGCCTCCGCACTCGTTTAGTCCATCCTCGCCCGCTGGAAGAAATCCGGCCTCTGCGACTCCTCGGACGTTCTTATCCTCCACACCCAGTCCGACATCGCCAAGAGTCCGCTCATCACATTCAATCAACGCCAGCCGATTGAGGGACGGGAACGGCGAATCATGGGAGTGGCGGCTTGGGTTTCGAAAAGAACGGGATCATGCCCATACGCACAACCGTTCCATCCTTAGTCGTCGGGTCATGGATGGTGAGGCAAACCGTGGCGGGCCAGCCTTCCTACTTCATCCGTCGGCCGACCTCCCTCAGCGTCGCCACATCCACCGGGTGGATAGATCCGTCGGGCAGCGGCCCGGTGTTGAGAAGAAGGTTGCAGTTCCGCGTGCGGGCCTCGGCAAGCATGGCGAGCACCTCGCCGGGTTTCTTGTGCTTGCTGTCGTCGGCCTTCTGATAGCCCCAGACACCGGGCTGCATCGTATCGCAGATCTCGTTGTGCTTTTCCTTGTTGGCGGCCCAGGCCTTGGCTGCGATGGCGCCGGCCTTCTCGCCGTAGCGCTGGCGCACCTTGGCGTCGAGCGCGCGGGCCTCCCGCTCGGGTGCCGCGAAGTCCTCGCTACCGGTGATCCCCTGCTTCGCGCTGATCAGGCAGTGCGGTTGCAGCTTGCGGATCATCGCATAGATCTCGTCCATCGGAAACAGGTCGGGCCGGCCGTAGTAGCCCATCAAGGGATCAATCCAGATGCCGGCCACCGGTCCGTAGTTCGTGAGCAGCGTGCGGATGTGCCCGGTGGCGTCGTCGAGATACTTCTGAAAGTCCTCGTCGCACTCGAACTTGTATTGCTCCGGCTGCGGCTTGTAGTCGGGCCGCGCGATCGGGTTGAACTTCCGCGGGTAGAAATACGGATGATGCCAGTCGGCGAGCAGCGAGTAGTAGAAGAAGCAGCCGAGGCCCTTCTTCTGGCATTGCCCGGCAAGTTCGGCGCACAGGTCGCGCTTGCACACCGCAGCCGAGTGCCAGTCGCCCCTGCCGGTGTCGAAGAGGCAGAACCCGTCATGGTGCTTGCTGGTGAGGTTGACGTATTTCATCCCCGCCTCCAGCGCGAGGTCGGTGATGAAGTCGGCGTCGAAGTTGTCCGGCCGGAAGCGCGCGGTGAGTTTCTCGTATTGCGGAATCGGAATGTTCTTGCGATACATCACCCATTCGCCCTGGCCGAGGATGCTGTAGAGCCCGAAGTGCATGAACAGTCCGAACCCGGCCTTGCCGAACCACCCGAGCGCGGTCTGGTGCGGATCGGCGGCATAGGCATCCGAGAGAGCGGCGAGGTGTGGCGGCAGTGCGGCGGCGGCTCGGGAGTTGCCGGGAACCAGCAAGGTCCCCGCGGCAAGTCCGCTGGTCTTCAGGAATTGGCGGCGGTCAAGGGTCATGGCAGTGGTGCGCCGGAGGATCCGTCAATTCGGTAATACGGAGGAATCGCGCCGGGTCTTCCACCATGGATGCGGCCCGGACGCCCCGACGTGCCTGTGTGCTTCATCCGCGCTGCGCTTGCGAAAGGGGCGGGCAGGCCGGCGATCACCTTGCTTCCATGCTTGCTAGGAATTGAAGGCCGTTGAGAGAGCGGGAGGCCGCCCCGGAGGCGGGGATCAGGGGATTGGAGGCGATCCGCACCGCATACCGCGACGACCTTGAAATTCGGCATGCCGGGGAAGGTTTTCAAATTGACCTCCATGCCCTGCCGCCCGGTGCCGGTCATGGCGAGATTGACGCGTTTCGATGGCGCCCCTTCGCCGCGGAGCGCGGCGGGAAGGATGGGGAATCCGGTGCCTGTGAAGGCGAATGTCTTGAGTGCCTGCCTGCGGCTGTTCATGGTCTTTCGTGCTCTTTGTTCAAGGTTTTCCATGCCTTCATCGAAGCGGCGAGGTGCCGGTTGGCAGGCAGCTTGATCTGATAGCACTGGAGGTTCACCGGACCCTTGTAGCCGATCTCATCGAGGGTGCGGATGACCCGCCCGGTATCGAAGGTTCCTTGTCCCAGTGGCTGGATGAGGCGCTGCCAGTCCGGCTTTCCGGGCGGGATCTCGTCGGCGCCGGAGATTTGCACGAGCTTCAGGTGGGGGGCGACCGACTTGAGGGTGGCTTCCAGCCCGGCGGGATCGTTCTGACACAGGAAGTGGCAGAGATTGAAACTGACGCCGAGGTTCGGTCGATCCGCCAGCTTTCTGAGGCGCTCGCATGCGGCGGTGGTGCTGGTCAGCATTCCCACATGGGGATAGAGGGCGACTTCAAGCCCGCTATCGGCGGCCAGGTCGCATACCTTGCGAATGACGGAAATGGCGGCTTCGTCGCTCGCGTCCGGTTGGGTGAGTGCCAGCCAGACGATCGACTTGCGTCCCTTCAGCTTGCGGAGGTGGCCTGCGATCTCAGGCGGCAGCGGTGATTCGCTGCACTTGGCCGGGAGCACGACATAACTCGCGCTGATCTTGATGCCGTGGCGGTCCATCGCCGCGAAGAAGTCCTCTGTCGCGTGCGCCGGACGGGTGCAGATGCCTTCATAGCCGAGCTTCTCCAGCAATGTGGCCTGTTCTTCCGCGGACTTGATGTCCGTAAGGCCGTTGTCAAACACGCAGAACTCGCGTTCGGCACGGAGGGTTCCCGTCAGTGCGAGCAGGGCGATGATTGCGGACGTGAGGGGTTTCATGGGATTCTGTTTCAAGTTCGGCGTATGCGATTGGGATAGTGTCCGGGCAATGAACCCATTACGGCGGCGATTCCCGAAAATCATGCGGATCGGACGGAACGTCGCCCCCGGAAGGAATATTCCGGATCGCGTGGCGTCCCGATGTTCCGGCGGGCGACCATTTTAGCATGGATCGCGTTGAAAATGCGGGGTGAGCGATAGCGAACCGTAACTGAGCGAAACAACTAACTGGCATGGCCGCAGACAACGCAGTGAGCAGAGAAGAAAAACGCGACGCAACAGCCGTGTCGCGGACGCCGGTTCTGGTTTTGACGGTCAAACTCATACGCTGCGAGCGTAGTTTTCACGGCCGCTTTGCCTAGATTTTTTGGCAGCGGTTTTTGCGGATTTGGAAACCAGGCGGGACGCCCGTGCCCTTTTCCCAGGCGGGTTCGGGAACCAAGATGCGGCCGTCGTCCAAAACGCCTACAGGCCTTGGACTGGGCTTTCGCGTTCCTTTGGCATGCGCTCCCGGCGGTAGCGCGCCACCTTGGATGACGGTCTTGGTGCTGGCTTTCCAGGTGATTTTCTGGAGGGGGAAAGGATGGCGGAGGAGATATTCCGCCAAACGTTAGCGCCAGGCGGGAGGCTCCATCATCGATTTCGCAAACGCTTCGCAACACCACCTTGAAGGCGAACCACAGCAAGCGCCAGCAGCCGTCTTGTCGACAACATCATTTGTGGCATGAACCTCCCCCTTATCGGGGTGCGACCCGTTAGGATTGCCCATCCCCCCTCACTCCGCGGGCACGTGCGGCTCGAAGGTCATGGCGCGCTCGTGCTCGCGGGCCTTGGCGGCTTTTCTGGCCTGTTGCTGGAAGTGCTCCTGGGCGCGGAATACCTTGCGGCCCTTGGGCCGCGCGACGCGCTGCGAGCTGCCGTCCGGCAGGAGCAGCGATGCCTGCGTGTTGTCCTGGAAAAACGCGTCGAGAATCCGGATCAGCCTGCGCTTGAGGGCCGGCTCCTCGATCGGGATCATCAACTCGACACGCTTCTCCAGATTGCGCGTCATCCAGTCCGCCGAGGAGATATACACTTTGGCGTCGCCGTCCTGATGAAAGTGGAAGATGCGCGCGTGTTCGAGGTAGCGGTCGATGATGGAAACCACCTCGATGTTTTTCGAGTATTTCGCATCGCCGGGCTTGAGGCAGCAGATG
>JALOUA010000227.1 GCA_025457625.1 Akkermansiaceae bacterium | reverse complement strand
GCAGTCGGCGATCCGTTGGGCCGAATCCAATCACAGCGGGGATGAAGCCAATCCCTACATGGTGGGCGTGATCCGCGGCATCGCCGGGACCGATCCCGAACTCGCCACCACCCTGCTCACCGGCATGCCGCGCAGCCGCGAGCGCGGCGACGCATTGGACGCCGTGCTGCCCTACCTGCTGGCCCAGGGCAACGACGCCGCCCGCTCATGGATCGAAAACATCAGCGACGAGGCACTCCGCAGCGGCGCGATGCTGCGTGTGGCCGAGCGCTTGGCATCCAGCGATCCGGCCGGCACCGCGGCATGGCTGGTCGCCAATCCGAGCGAGGCCACCCGCCGCCGCATGGATGATGTCTACAGCACCTGGGCGCGTCAGGACGAGCGGGCCGCCATGGTCTCGCTGGAGTCGCTGCCCAGCGGGGATAACCGCAGCAACGCCCTGCGCGGCATTCTCAACAGCATCGCCGAAAACGATCCCGCCAAAGCGGTTTCCATCATGGACCGCTACCCGAACGATCTCAACGACCGCGTGGTGGAGGATTTCGTCTGGAACAGCTATCGCAGCAATCCCGCCATCGCGGTGGAGCAGATCGCGCGGATGAGCGACGCCGGTTGGCGCGATCAGATGTACCGCCGCACGCTGAGCCGCTGGCTGGAACGCGATGCCGCCGCGGCAAACGCATGGATCCAGTCCAATCCCGTGCCGCAGACCGTCTTGGAACGCATTCAGCGCAATCGCAACTGATCACGCGCTCCGACCACATCACATCATCCGCCTTCCGGCTTGCCCGCGGCGGATTCATCACACAGCTTGCCGTCCGTGCAGACCCAACAGGCAAAGGGAAGGAATTGGAACGGATACGTGTGCCCGGGATGCCGCAACGTGTTCCGCGTGGCCGCGGATTTCGCCGGCGACGAAGTGATGTGCCCGTCATGTCAGGAAACCCTGCGGCTTCCCAAAAAACCCGAGGACGCGCCGCCGCAATCCTTCCCGGTGCGATTGACGCCGCCCGCCCCGGCTCCGCCGGCGGATGAGAATCCAACCCTCGGCGATGCGCATGAACCCGTGTGGCGCACGCTGCTTGGCAGCCCCGCGGGCCGCAGGAAACTGGCGCTGGCACTGGGCGCGCCCTTGTTGCTGATCGCCTTAGTGCTGATGTTTTTGCCAGCGGATCAGACACCCGTCGTCCAAAAGCCCGCCAGCCCGCCGCCTGCCGGCCAAACCGAATCCCCTGCGGCTCCGCCGCCGGAAACGGATGCCCCACCCATCGCGGACCTCAGCCCGGAAGTGCTCGAAAACGAGACACCGCCGGAGCCACCGCCAGCCGTGCCCGGCGAAGCTGATCCGGCGCTTCTTGCCGAAGTTCCCGCAACTCCCGAACCCATCGCCCCGGTGGACCCGCTGCCGTCACCCGTCGATCCCGAACATGGACTGGTGGCAGCCGTCCCCGCCACCCCGCCCGTTGCCAAGCCACCTGTCGAAACACCCGTCACGCCTGAAGTGGCGGCTGAACCGGCGGTGACGATCCACCACGTCGTCAAAGGCGACACGCTCACCAAGATCTCCAACATCCACCGGGTTTCAGTGGATGTCATCCGGCAGGCCAACCAGTTGAAAAACGACACCGTGGAAGTGGGGCAGCAATTGCGGATTCCCGGTGCCGCCCCCCAGCCGCCCGCGCCGGCTCCCGAAGTGGCAAAACCCGTGCCGGCGGCCACCCGGCACCATACCGTCGTCCGTGGCGACACGCTCACGCGCATCAGCCGCAAATACGGCGTGGATGCCAAAGCCATCATGCGCGCCAACGGCATGAAAAACGACATCGTGCGGCTCGGCGCCAAACTCGTCATCCCGCCCGCCGAGCCGTGAGGATTGGCAGGGACCGGCCTCCGGGCGGTCCGCGCGCATGAAGGGCGGGTGAGACGCACAGCGCATGCACGTCAGGCAAATCGGCCCCCGCCCCTGAGCCGTTGTCACTTGGCGCTTGGAAGCGCGCGATCCGGCGGCTATCAGACCGCCCATGCACGACGCCCGCATCGACGCCCTCGCCCGCCAACTCGTCCGTTATTCCACCGCGCTCAAGAAAGGCGAAAAGGTCCTCATCGACCTGCACGACGTTCCCGACTCCATCGGCCTGGCCTTGATCCGCGAGGCGCGCGCCAAGGGCGCGCTGCCGTTCCTGCGCGTCCACCAGGGCCGCCTCACCCGCGAGATGCTCAAGGGCGCGGAAGACGATCAATATGCGGTCATCGCCAAGCACCTGCTCGCCGAGATGAAGGACATGGACGCCTACATCGCCATCCGTGGCGGACACAACATCGCCGAAACCTCCGACGTGCCCGCGGAGCGCATGAAACTCGCCATGAAACACATGCGCCCGGTGCTCGACCACCGCGTGCGCAAGACCAAGTGGTGCGTGCTGCGCTGGCCGTCCTCCGCCATGGCCCAGCAGGCCGGCATGAGCACCGGGGCTTTCGAGGATTTCTACTTCAAAGTCTGCCTGCTCGATTACAACGCCATCCGCCCGGCGATGAACGCGCTCCAGAAGCTCATGAACCAGACCGACCAGGTCCACATCACCGGCCCCGGCACCGACCTGCGGTTTTCCATCAAGGACATCCCCACGCTCGTCTCCTGCGGCAACTACAACGTGCCCGATGGCGAGGTTTTCACTTCACCGGTGAAGGATTCCGTGGAAGGCGTGATCACCTACAACGCGCCCACCATCTATCAGGGCATTCCCTTCGACGGCATCCGGCTGGAGTTTTCCAAAGGCAGAATCATCAAGGCCGACGCCGGCGCGAAGACCAAACAGATCAACAAGATCCTCGATAGCGACGAGGGCGCGCGCTACATCGGCGAGTTCGCCCTCGGCGTGCATCCGCACATCCGCGAGCCGATGCGCGACATCCTCTTCGACGAGAAAATCGCCGGGTCCTTCCACTTCACGCCCGGCCAGGCCTACGAGGAAGCCGATAACGGCAACCGCTCGCAAGTCCACTGGGACATGGTCTGCATCCAGCGCAAGGACTACGGCGGCGGCGAGATCCGCTTCGACGGCAAACTCATCCGCAAGGACGGCCTCTTCCTGCCCAAGGCCTTCGCGAAGCTGAACGGGTGAGGAACAACGTAGGCTCGTTCGTAAGAACGGGTTCTTCGTCCGACGCGACCGCAATTGCACGAACTTGGAATTCCGGGCTTTCAAATTCCATGTTCGCCACAAACTTGGAATTAAGGCTTTCAAAAATCCAATTTCACGACATCCTGTGGAGGTGATAGCTCGCAAAACAGGGTGCTACGTGACCGTTTCCACGAGGGACGAGCCATTCCAGGTATTCGTCCCCGATGCCCTGCCGCCACAGCCTCCCATCGTGATGGATGCGACGCTGGAGCGGCTTCACGGCGAAGCCCAACTGGCGCTGGGACGGCTGGATGGGATCGTCAGCTTGCTGCCCGCCCCGGAACAATTTCTCTACGCCTACGTCCGCAAGGAAGCGGTCGCGTCCTCTCAAATTGAGGGCACCCAGTCATCATTGTCCGACCTGCTTGCCTACGAAGTCACGGCGGCACCGGGCATCCCCGTTGAAGACGTGCGCGAGGTTTCCGATTGCGTGGCCGCCTACGAGCATGCCAATCAACGAATGACCGAAGGCTTTCCGCTCTCGCTGCGACTGATCTGTGAAGCCCACGAAAAACTGTTGGCCAGCGGACGGGGCAAGGATTCAAGCCCGGGACAATTCCGGCGAAGTCAGAACTGGATCGGCGGCAGTCGTCCCGGAAACGCCAGGTTCGTGCCACCGCCCGCCGAAGAAGTGCTGAACTGCATGGGTGCGCTGGAAAAATTCCTGCACGATGATCCCGTAAAAACTCCGCCCCTGATCAAGGCGGCACTGGCCCATGTCCAGTTTGAAACCATCCACCCGTTTCTCGATGGCAACGGACGCGTCGGCCGATTGTTGATTCCGTTGATTCTGCGCCAGGAACGTGTTTTGCAATACCCGCTTCTGCACTTGTCCTTGTTCTTCAAGGAACACCGGGCGAGATACTATGAACTCCTACAGGAGGTGCGTCTCAACGGACACTGGGAAGCATGGCTCGATTTCTTTTTCCAGGGAGTTCGGGACATCGCGGCAAGGACGGCATCGGACATTCAACAAGCCTTGGCGCTATTCGAGAAAGACAGGATTCGCATTTCGCAGATGGGGCGCTCCGCGCGCTCGTGCTTGCGCATCCATGAGAAAATGAGGGCACAACCGATGACATCCATCGCCGCTCTTTCCTCGGCCACAAAACTCACACCGACCACCATCGCCACTTCACTTGCCAAGCTGGCTGAAATGGGAATGGTCAAGGAAATCACCGGAGGCAAATACGGACGCCTCTATGCCTATGACGGCTATCTGAAAATCCTCGCCGCATCCGAGTGACTCTCTGTCTTGTCGCGAAAATCACCAACCAGCGCCGCAACCGCATCTTCGCCGCCACGGAAATCCTCAAACTGACCCGGTCCAAAGCCCAATGCCATTAAGGATTGGCGAATGGGAAAGCAGCGGTCTTTATCCCGGTAGGGATTACAGACATTAGCCGGGGGTCGAGGATCCCGCCTTGCGGGAGACGACCCCCCCGGTTGGAGATCCAAAACATCCGCACCCCGGAGGGCGTGCAAGAACGGTCGGCATCACCACGGACGTCCGCGCCCTCTGCGACCCACTCCGGGGTCGAATACTTTTGGGACGCCAAACCCGGGGAGGTCGTCGCTATCGCGTCTCGACCCGGGGCTAATTTCGCCGATCCCTCCGGGATCGAGAAACAATCCGACAAAGTCGAATCCTTAAAGGCATTGGCCCAAAGCCTGATCTCACCATGCCCCGCAGTGCGACGAGCCAACAGGATCGCGCCCCCGGGGATCACCGTGACGATCATCCAATTCTCCGGCCTTTTTCCTGCTTCCATCGCCGCACGGCTGCAAGTAAACCATGTCTCAAGCATTCTCGCCATCCTTGGCAAGGGTGTGATATCCACACTTTGGACGGAAGAATGAGCCGAATAGCAAAAACTGTGTTTTTCATTCTTACGTGCGCGGCGATAGTCTCGACCATACTGCCGTTGAGCATGTACACGATGTCAACAATCCATGTTTTTGCGATCGAGCGGATCTTCGTTGCCACTGTGTGTCTCGCCGTTGTCGTGTTCACCGTCGGCGTTTGGTGTCATCGAAAATGGATGCTTTCTTTGGCTGTCGTAGGCAATTTTCTGTTTGGAACTTGGTATCTCTATGCACTGTGGGGCACTGTTCGGGGGCACAACTACATGACTTTGTCTTGCCTCATTGTTCCAGCTTTGGGAGCGATGTCGCCATTTGCATCGGCAGTCAGTTTGATTGTCTGGGGAGCGAGATATTGTGAGGATACAGCCCAAGCAGACGGTCCACCGAAGTCGGCTCCGCCGAGTCGATGACTTAGGAGTTAGATGAATTCATCCCATCTCCATCAATCACCTCCCCTGCGCCACCGGCGGCGGGAAAGGCTGGTCGGAGATGATCCAGTCCTCGTTCTTGTCCGCGAAAGTCTTGAGCGCCCATTCGCTGGGCAGCAGGGCGACGAGCCAGCCGTTCGAATCGCGGGCGAGCGCGGTGCCGAGCGAGAGCGAGGGTCTGGCATCCGGCGCGAGCGGATCGCCTACCTGCGGCTTGAGCCAGCGGGCGATGCTCCAATTCGCCTGCTCGATGCGGGTTTCGGCGGCGTATTCGCCTTCGAGGCGGTATTGCAGCACTTCGAACTGCAGCGGGCCCACCGCGCCTAACAGCGGCACCGATGTCGGGCCGGCGTCGAGCAGCTTGAACTCGCTG
>JALOUA010000226.1 GCA_025457625.1 Akkermansiaceae bacterium | reverse complement strand
GCTGCCGTCCGCATTCAGTCTGGCAATGCGGTTCCGGGCAACTCCACCGATGGTCGAAAAATTTCCGCCGAAGATGATCTTGCCGTCGACCTGCACCGCAAAGTTGGAAACGTGGCCGCTCGCATCGGGGTTGAAGCTGCTTTCAAGTGAGCCGTCGGCGCTTAGCCGCGCGATGCGATTCCGTGGAACTCCGCCGATGTTCGTGAAAAAGCCTCCTATAAGGATTCTGCCATCGCTCTGCACGGAAATGCTCAATACAGTGTTGTCGGCATTCGGATTAAAATCGCCATCCAGTGTGCCATCCACGTTGAGCCGCGCAATCCGGTTACGCGTCACACCGGCGATCGTAGTAAAGCTTCCACCTATGAGGATTTTGCCATCGGCTTGTATGGCCATGCAATTGATTCCTCCGTCGGCGTCAGGGTTAAAGCTGCTGTCGACCGTGCCATCCGCGTTGAGACGAGCGATACAATTGCGTAAGGAGTCTCCAATGCTTGTGAAATCTCCGGCGACTACGATTTTTCCGTCAGTCTGCACTGCAATGTTTGCAACGGTGCCGTTGGCATTGGGGTTGAAAGCCTTGTCCAGACTTCCATCAGGATTGAGTCTGGAGATGCTGTTGCGCGATATGCCTCCAACGCTGGTGAAAGTCCCTCCCACCAGGATTTTACTATCAGCTTGAACCGCATTTCTGAAGACGGACCCATTAATGTTCGGATCAAACGTGGAATCGACCTGCGCCTGCGAGATGCCGACGAGCGACAGAGCGAGCAAGATTGAGAGGAGATTGCGTGTGTTCATGACGGTGGAAAGTTGGAGTATTATGACGGCTGGTTCGGTGTCTTTGGACCAGGGGTTGACGAGGGCTGAGGAGGGGGACTGGCGACCGAGGGGAGTTGGATTCCTTTGAAATGTTCATCGGTCTCGTGCATGACGACCGCTTCGATGGCCGCAAGAAGGCGCATGGCGGCGGCGTGGATGGCGTAGCTTGGATGGCTGGATCGCGCGGAAGAAGATTTCCGCCTGTGGCGGACAAGTGGGACACGCGGGCCGCGCGTCCCTGCCGGGGGATGGAGATGCGGATTGCGGGGGAGTGGGCGGGGTGCTAGGGTGCGGGCATGCAAGTGATGGTTGAATTGCCGGATGAGTTGGCGGGCGTGCTTCATGAGTTGGAGCCGTGCGAGGACCGCGCCCTGCTGGTGGAGACGGTTTGCGGGCTGTATGCCCGGGGCAGGATCAGCGGCGGGAAGGCGGCGCGCCTGCTGGGCGTGGACCGGTTTGCTTTCCAGCAGGAACTGGCGAAGCGGGAGATTTCCCTGCATTACACGATGGAGGAATTGCAGCATGACCTCGCCTTCGCTCGTGGTCAGTGACACGTCGCCGGTTTCGGCGTTGGTGGTGATGGGGTGGCTGGACTGGCTGCGGCGGCGCTGGCCGGTGGTGCATGTGCCGGAAATGGTGTGGCAGGAACTGCGGCGGCGCAGCAGCCCGGCGGATTGGGAGGTTCTGGAAGACGCCTGCTGCCAAGGGTGGCTGCGGGTGGTGCCGGTGGTCGATCTCTCGATGCTGCCGCCCGCAGCCGCAGACCTCCATGCCGGGGAGTGTGAAGCGCTCGCTCTCGCCAAGGAACTGCAAGCGGAATGGCTGCTGATGGATGAGCGGGAGGGACGCCTGGTCGCACAGGAAATGGGGATCAAGGTCACCGGCACGGTAGGGATCGTGCTGTGGGCGAAGGCGGAAGGGTTGATTCCGTCGGTGCGTGATGCTTTGAACGGGTTGAGAAGGCAGGCGGGATTTTTTCTGAAAAGCGAATTGATCGACGAGGCCGCCAGGCAGGCGGGCGAGGAACTGGCGGATGGCAACTCTCCCACGCCAGCGAATCCGGCGCGCCCCCAACAGTGACCGGTGGCCAGCGTGTGGAGGATGCCGTTCTGTTTGGTAGAGGTCATCGGTATGATCCGTGGCTTGTCGGTTTCCGGGAGAAGAGAATTCCGGGTGCCGGGTGAGCGGTGATTATTGGAAGAGAAGAGGTCGGAAGTCGGGCAGGGAAGAGTCATGGAGTATCAGCGACGGTCACAGACGCGCCGCTACAGGGATGAGGAGAGATGCGGATTGCGGGGGAATGGGCGGGGTGCTAGGGTTTCCCGCATGAAGATGGTGCTGGAGATTCCGGATGACATTTCGGCGGAGCTGGACAAGAAGCTGGGCAATGTGGCCGGGGCGACCTTGGAGGCACTGGCGGCGGCGGCGTATGCGCGGGATGTGCTCTCGCTGGAACAGGTGCGGCGTTTGCTGGGACTGGAGACCGAGTGGCAGGCGCGGGCGGTATTGAGCCGCCACGATGCGTGGCCGGTGATGTCAGTGGAGGATTTCCGCGCGGATGCGGCTGAGTTGGGGAGTTTCCGGCGCGGCGCGTGATGTGGGTGATCAGCGACAATTCCGCGCTCTCCGCACTGGCCGAAACAGGTTGGCTTGACCTTTTGCCAAGGATTCTCGGGCCGGTGACCATTCCTGCGTCGGTGGCGGCGGAAAGCGCGCATCCTGGAGCGCCGGAGGCCCTGCGGAAATGGATCGAAAACCCTCCCGAATGGTTGACCGTGGTGCCCGATCCGCCGGAGCCACTGGAGGAAACCCGGGTGCTCGGAGCCGGCGAGTCCGCCGCGATCACACTGGCTTGGATGCACCGGCCGGAGAGTTTCCTGATCCTCGACGAAAAGCGCGGTCGGGCCGTGGCCAAGGCGCTCGGGCTGCGGGTGACCGGCCTGCTGGCCATCCTCGTGGAGGCTGCTGTGGCGGGTGAAGTGGGAATCGAAGAGGCGCTTGATCGTTTGCAAGCCACGGGTTTCCGTCTTTCCAAGGTACTGGCCGAGGAAGCACGGGCGCAGGTGTCGGAGCGTCGCGGGCCTGTGGATTGACGGGGTGATTGGCACAGGAGCAAGGATTGTGGATGGGTGGTCCGCGACGGAAGAATCAGCGACGGTCATAGACCGACGCTACATTGATGAGGAGAGAAGCGGATTGCGGGGGAATGGGCGGGGTGCTAGGGTTTCCGGCATGAAGATGGTGTTGGAGATTCCGGATGAGATCGCCGAGAGCCTTGGTGGATCGAGCGGGGCATTGACGCGGGCGGCGTTGGAGGCCTTGGCGGTCGAAGGGTATCGGAGCGGGGCATTGACCACCAAGCAGGTGCGTCTGCTGCTGGGACACGCTTCGCGTTTCGAGACGGAGGATTTCCTTTCCGCCCATGGCGTGTGGCCGGGGATCACGGCTGACGATGCGGCTGCCGACAGCCGCGCCCTGAGCGAATTGCTGAAGCGATGATTGTCGTCAGCGATACGACTCCGCTGAGGTATCTGACGCTGCTGGGGCGGATCGAATTGCTGCGGCGCTTGTTCGGGGAGGTTCACTGTCCCGATGTGGTCTTGCGAGAGTGCGGGCATCCAAATGCCCCGGCGGTCTTGCGGGCGTGGGCCGACTCCGTGCCGGAGTGGGTGGTGGTGGACGAGGTGCGGGAAATCGACACCGATCTGCGGTTTCTCGATGACGGCGAGGCGGCGGCGCTCACGCTGGGCCGTAGATTGGGGGCGGATCTCCTGCTGATCGATGAACGCGACGGTCGCCGCTGCGCCCATGCGCTGGGATTCGCAGTGGCGGGGACATTGAACATCCTCGCACAAGCGGGAAGAAGAGGATGGCTCGACTACCCTGTGGAGGTCGCCCGCTTGCGGCAGGAGACGAATTTCCGCGTCACGGATGCTGTCGTGCAGGCCGCTTGGGAGGACGCGTCGGCGTGACTGTGTTGGGTGGATGGAAGAGGCGCGCGGCATGGGGGTGGTGGAGTGCCGAGTGATCGGTGGGAGAGAAGATGTCAGAGTTCAGAGGTCGGAGTTCAGAGTTCAGAGGTCAGGGGTCAGGGGTCAGGGGTCAGGAGGGGAAATCAGCGACGGTCATAGACGCGCCGCTACAGGGATGAGGTGAGATGCGGATTGCGGGGGAATGGACTCTGGTTTTGACAGAGCGGCTTGCATCGGTTTTCTTGGCAGCAGCCATGGCAACCACAGCAAGCATCGATTTTCCGGTTCCGGCGGGCCTGAGGGGTTTCAAGCTGCCGCGCGGAGTCCGGAACCGGCTCGACGCGCTTTTGGACAAGCAGGACAACGGACAGCCACTGACCGCCGCCGAGCGGCGTGAGGCGGAAGGGCTGGTGGAGATGGCGGAGTTCCTGACCTTGCTGAAGCTCCGGATGCGGGCAGCGTCCAAGAGCGCATGAATATTCCGGCAAGGCTGCGGGCCGAAGTGATTCGCCGGGCGGACGGGCGCTGCGAATATTGCCAGCTTTCGCAGGCCGGGCAGGAAGCTGCGTTTCATGTGGACCACATTCACCCGCTGGCGCATGGCGGCCTGACCGGACTGTCAAACCTGGCGCTGGCCTGTGTGTCTTGTTCGCTGCGGAAAGGGGCGCGGACGACGGCGAAGGATCCGCAATCCGGCAAACAAGCGCCGGTTTTCCATCCACGCGAATGGAAGTGGCAAGATCATTTCCGGTGGGTCGGCGAGAGGGTCGAGGGAATCTCGCCCACGGGACGCGCCACGATGGAATTGCTGCGGATGAACCGGGAGCTCGCCTTGGCGATCCGGACCGAAGAGATGAGGCTGGGGAGACATCCGGCAGAATGAGCGCGGAGGCTGAGAATTCCGTAGGAACAAACGGCGGGGAGTTCATCGGAGGGGCGGTGAGGGTTGGGGGATCAGCGACGGTCACAGACGCGCCGCTACAGGGAGGGGTTGAGATGCGGATTGCGGGGGTGCGGGCGGGGTGCTAGGGTTTCCGGCATGGCGAGCACACTCGATATTCCAGAGGACGTTCTCCGCGCGATTCCGGGCAGCGGTGAGGATGTGGAGGCGCGGTTGCGGCTGGAACTGGCTTGTTCGCTCTACCGCAGTGAACTGGCTTCGTTCGGCAGTGCGGCGCAGGTTGCCGGCTTGCATCCGTTTGTTTTCGGCCACGAACTGACCCGCCACGGCATCGCAAGACACTACGGCGAGGCGGAAATGGCGGACGACGACGCGTATGTGGCCAGCCATTAGCAACACCTCGCCGCTCACGAATCTGGCGGTGATCGGCAGGCTGGAACTAGTTCGCGACCAGCTCGGGCGCGTCGCGGTGCCGGAAGCGGTTTGGCGGGAAATGCTCGCTTTGCCACATGAAGCGGGACGCGAAGCGTTGTTGGCGGCAGGGCATGCGGGCTGGCTTGTGGTATTGCCTCTCCGCAGCCCGGCGCTCGCGCAGAGCCTGAGGCTCTCGGGACTGGATGAAGGCGAATCCGAAGCGATCGCCCTGGCGGTGGAAAGTTCGGCGACCTTGCTTCTGATCGACGAAAAGTAGGGCCGTGCGGCCGCGCGCAGGCTGGGTGTGACGGTGGCTGGAGCGCTGGCGATCATCGCCGCCGCCCGGAAATCCGGCGCGATCCCGTCGGCGCAGGACTTGATCGACCAACTGCGGATGGAGGCGGGATTTTTCATATCAGCCGAGGTGGAGGCGAACACGCTGCGTCTTGCAGGAGAAATCATATGAGGGAGAAAGGCGGACTTGGCTGAATTGCGCAGCGTAGTGGGAGGGCCGCAGGCGCGGGGGAAGAAAGGGACATGATGTCCCTTGGACGGTCTGGGACAGCATGTCCCAGCCACGGGGGAAGACAGGAGCCGCCGCCTTCGCCGAGGCTTCGGCGGGCCAAGGGAGGCACCAGCTACGGCGGCGCGATCTAACAACCGCCGAATTCCGCGAGTCCGCGAGTCCGGTCCGCGAGTCCGCGAGTCCGCGAGTCCGCGAGTCCGCGAGTCCGCGAGTCCGCGAGTCCGCGAGTCCGCGAGTCCGCGAGTCCGCGAGTCCGCGAGTCAACTTATGCCATGCCGCATTGAGCAACATAAGCTGAAAAATCAGCAGGATACGCATGACGGGGCAAGAGGGTTTTGGGGAATTTTCACCAAGGGAGGGAAGGCTTGAAAATCAGGAGATCTGAAAGTCGATGGTGTGGTGGGAGAGATGGGGGAACTGTAGCGGCGGACTGTGTCCGTCGGTGGAGTTGTGGAGATGGTTCGAGAATCAGCGACGGAGTAATCAGCGACGGTCATGGACGCGCCGCTACAGTTCAGCGGGCCGCCTGCGGCGGATAAGCAGGGTGGCGGAGAGGAGACCAAGGATGACGGCGGAGGGCTCGGGCACCGGCGAGGAGGTGGTGGTGAGGGTGGCGTTGGCGAGGTCCATCGAGGAGGAATCGATGACGGCGTTCAGGCCGGTGATAGAGCTGAGGTCGGTGAGTGTGAGCGATACGTTTGTTAGGCCGGTGCCCCAGGGGACGGTGAGCGAGAAGGATGCGGGGCTGGGGCCGAACTCGTAGCCGACGCTGTCTCCGCCGGGCCATGGCACCGGGCCGAAGGTCCAGGCTTCGTTGGACTGGGTGGTATAGGTCCCGGCAGTGAGAGTGAGCCGGGCCTGATAGTTCAGGGTCAAGTCGTCTTCGCCCGCCGTGAAGCCGCCGATCCAGAAAAGCGAATCGCCGGTGGTGAAGGTGATGATGATGTCATGCCCCGGTGTGAGGCCGGCGAGGTTGCTGAGATCGACGGTGGCGGTGGAGGAGGTGTTGACCGAGGACGCGGACGGGCCGCTGAAGGTGGTGGTTAGCGTGCCGGTGTTCACTATGGCCGCGAGCGCGGGGGCGGCGAGGAGGTGGAGAATCATGAAACGCCAGAACGCCCCCGCCCTGCGGGCTATGTCGGGCAAGAAGCGCGCCGGGCTTCGAAGAGATAACTGTCGGCCAGAGATAGGATCCATGGGAATTGGAACCTCTTCGATGAGTCTGATTTTCCGGGTTTGCATGGCGTGCCTGGCGTCTTGGAGTTGATATATCGGGATTGGGATTTGTCGGCCCTGCGGAAAGCCGGATGCTTCAAACGAATCTCAGTATTGGTTGAAGCGGTCGCGGGTGGACATCAGGGACAGGCTTTTGGTGGCGAAGATCTGGGTGGCGAAGACAGAGCCGTCGGCATCGACCACCGCGCCCACGCCGGTGTGGGTCCATTCGTCCTCCAGCATCGCGTCGCGGTGTTTGGGCGAATCCTGCCAGAGTGTGATAAGCGCGTGGGAGGTGGCGGCGTGGGACGGTCCGGTCATCGTCCATGCGACGTTCTCGCTGAAACTGGTCATCTCCAAGCTCCTCATCGCCACGACTGCGCGGCCTTCGGCCCCGTGGTGGCTGACGTTTTTGCCATAGAGGCTGAATTTCCCGCGGTTTTTGCGGAGGAATTCGCAGTGTTCCGTGGCCAGTTTGTCCAAGCCGGCGTGTCGCCTCAGATCACCCGCGCCATGGGAGGCGCGCAGGCGGTTGACATCCTGATGGATGGTTTCGGTGAGGGAGGAATCGCCGCGATAAGCGACCGGTTTGCGGTTTGTTTCGCTGGGGGCGGCGCAGGACGCAAGAATGCCAAAGCCGAGGATCGTCAGCAGGCTTGGCGTGGGGATAGCACGTTTCGTTTTCATCTTTCAGGGGGTTGGGGGATGGCTGGGAAACCGGGGGGCTCGGTAATGGGATACAGGAACGCATCCCTGGCGTTACAGCCTGGCGGAAAAAAATCCGTGGTTGCCATTTTCCCTTTCCGGATCATGCCTCCGGGCGTTGGGGTGAAACCCGGGGACAGGATGTCCCCGAGACGGACAGGAACAGGATGTTCCAGCCACGATGGACCGGAACCACAGGTGCCAGCCGCGCGGAGTCATTACTTCGTCATCAGGGCGCGGACGGCTTGCGCGCGTGCGGGTTCGCCGCGTTTTTCGAAGAGCTCGGCGAGTCCCTTGAGATTGATGTTGAAGTTGAGGGTTTCCATCATGCGGCTCTTGATGGGAAGGGCGCGGATCTCGATGAAAAGAGCTTCCGCGGCGTCGAGATCTCCGGTGGCGATTTTGAGGCGTGCAAGTGCCAGCAGGGGCCTTGAGAGGTTGGGATGTTGCGGGCCGAGCAGGCGGCGTTGTTCCCGGACACCCTGTTCCAGCAGTGGCGCGGGCGGAAACAGGCTTCGGCCCTGTCCTGGTGATCCGGCTGGTGGGTGCGGCGCAGTTCGCATTGGCCGATGGTGTCGAGGGTGGTGGCCGCTTCATGGGAGTCCGCGCCCAGAACGCGGACCTGGAAATCGTGCCAATCGGTCAGTATGGCGAGCGCGGCGTCCGGATCGCCCTTGCGCATGAGAATCCTGCCGAGTGCCGGGGTGGACATGGCGGTGGCTTTCAGCAGGCCGGGATCCACATCCGGATCGTCGGCAACGGATTTCATGAGTTGATAGGCTTCCCTGGCGGTCTTTTCGCTCTCCACAAGATCGGCGGGATCCATGCAGTAGGTGAGCTGATTGAGCGTGATGCCGAGGTTGTAGGCGTCTGTACCAAGGGTGCGGTAAATGCGTTCCGCCCGCCGGAGAAGCCGGACAGCCTGGTCATCCATGCCGAGTTTGTGATAGGTCCAGCCGATCGAGCGCGAGATGGAGGCTTCCACATCCGGGGCCTCTTTGAGTTGGCTTTCCAGGCGTGCGGTGGTGCGGTCGAGCAGTTCCCGCAGCAGAGTGGTATCCCCGCCGCGTGCCATGGCCGGGTCCACGCCGCGGAAGACCCATTCGAGAAAGCGTGCGGCGGCAAAACTCTTGTGAAGCTCGATCAGGGCGGCCTTCTCCGCCTGTCGCGCACGGATGGCGGCGACGGTGCTGACGACGCTCGCCGCGATGATGATCGTGAGAAAGGCGGCGCTGATGATGACGGCGGTGCGGTGGCGGCGGGTGAATTTCACCATTGATCCGACGAGTCCCTGCGGGCGGGCGAGGATCGGTTGGTGGGCGAGGTGGGCCTGGAGGTCCCGCGCGAGGGCGGCGGCGCTGTCGTAACGGCGGTCGGGATTTTTTTCGATGGCCATCATGACGATGGCGTCGAGGTCGCCGCGCAGGTCGGCGGCGAGGCGGCGGGTGTCGGTGCCGCGGAGCGAGGCAAGTTCGGAGGCACGGGCGGCGGAGATCACGCGTTCCGACGGCTTGGGCGGGTCCTGCTCGCGGATCAGGCGCCGGAGTTCCTCGACGTCCGCCGGGGAATTGCCCTTCGGCGCATGGGGCAGGGTGCCGGTGAGGAGTTCGTAGAGCAGCACGCCGAGGCCATGGACATCGGTGCGGGTGTCCATTTCGCCACGGCCGAGACCGGCTTGCTCCGGGCTCATGTAGGCCGGCGTGCCGAGCGATCCGCCCAGCATCGTGTGCATCGTGGCGTCCATCACGCTGTCGCCGCCGACAGCTTTCGCGATGCCGAAATCGATGACCTTGGGGAGCGGTTGGCCATCGCGGATCGTGACGAGAATGTTGGAGGGTTTGATGTCGCGGTGGATGACGCCTTTCTGGTGCGCGTGCTGGATGGCCTGGCAGACGCCGATGAACAGAACGAGCCGCTCGTGAATGCCGAGCCGCTGGCGGTCGCAGTGGGTGGTGATGGGCAGGCCGTCGATGTATTCCATCACGAAATACGGGCGTCCGGCGGCGGTGGTGCCGGCGTCCAGCACCGAGGCAATGGCCGGGTGGTCCATCATGGCGAGCGCCTGCCGCTCCGCCTCGAAGCGGGTGATCACCTGGCGGCTGTCCATGCCCGGTTTGATCACTTTCACGGCCACTTCCCGGCAGATCGGCACGATTTGTTCGGCGAGATAAACATCGCCGCAGCCACCTTCGCCGACTTTTTCCAGCAGCAAATGGCCGGGGATTTTCGGGTAATCCACCGCCTGGATGTCATCGGTATCGATTCCGGCGGTTGCGGACGTCAGGGCGAGTTTCAGGATGCAGTGCGGGCACAGACCTGCCGGGGCATCGCCCGCAAGAGGCTTGCGGCAGGAAGGGCAGGAACCGGCGGGCGAGACGTCCATCAAGGGAAGGGTAAAACTTTCACGGGCGGATGTTACAGGCGGGATCAACCCAGAAGCCCGAGCAGGTGGCGGAGTTCGTCCTCGATCTCGTCGGGACTTTCCACGGTGAGGGCGATCTGCTCGCGCAACAGCAGGCCGAGCCGGCGGCGCATGCGGTGCAGCGCCACCCTGATGGCGCTCTCGGTCATGCCCAGAGCGCTGGCGGCGCTGGCGACGGCACCGTTTTCCACATGGATCAGCAGCGGCTTGAGCGCCTCGAAGACGGCGGCTCTTCCGGATGTCCCGTATTCGCGGCCCAGACGATCCATCGCGGCCTCGATGGTCACCAGCGCCCAGCGGCGTTCGAAGAGCAGGTCCGGGCTGAGGTGATCGACGGGTTCCAGCCGGTATCGCTCTTCGGCATTGACCGAATCGCGGCTGAGATCCCGCTGGCCGCCGCCGCGTTTGAGCGCGCTTTTGCGGCTCCATTCGTTGGTCAGGAAATTACCGGCGCAGGTGAGGAGAAAGCTGCGGAACCGGCCTTTTCCCCGATCCAGATGGCGCAGGCCGTTGCCGGTGAGGATGTGGGCGAAAAACGCCTGGGTGAGATCCTCGCTGTCATGCAAACCATTCCCGCTACGGCGGATGTAGGCGTAAACCGGATACCAGTATTTCGCGCACAGCCGTTCGAGCGAGGCCCGCGCCATGGCCGGGTCGGTGGCGAAAAAACGCGTGATCATCCCCCAATCGGTCGTCGGAAAAGACCCGCTGCCGGGCGGGGGAGAAGTGCTGTTTTCGCCGTGGAATCGGTCCGCCATGAGTAATCGATTGAATGCCGTGTTCCCTATCTGTCCGGCGGCATGCTGGCGAGGATTTTCATGCCGGCGCCGGGAAGCGAGCGGGTATCGCTTCCAAGCATCCTCTGCTATCCTTGCAAAGATGAGTTTTGAGAATCCATGCGCGAGGAAGCGGACAGCCTCGAGCCAAAGAGGCGGGGCCTTGCGGCCTCGCGGATCCGAAGAATCTCCATGGCCTTCCCTAACAATCTGATTGCCGCCGACGGCGAAGGAGCACGGCGGCGGAGATGAGCTTGG
>JALOUA010000225.1 GCA_025457625.1 Akkermansiaceae bacterium | reverse complement strand
GTATGAATCCCCAACTCCAAGGGAGTTGCGCAGGACGGAACACCGTCTCTCGCTACACAACCTCGTTGAGGTTGGATGCTGTGGCGGGCAGCCAACCCAAGGTAGCCCCGCTTTGCGGGACAACCTTGGGCTATGCGACGCAATCCCGTTGGGATTGGATGTGTGGCTGAGCAGTTGCTTTTTTGAGACGGATCATGGACACACCTTTCCCTGATTGAGGAATTTTCTCAATGAACTCAGTGGCTCTCAGCCTGAATTCCGAATGATCCCCACGAAACCCACGAAAAGGCACGAAGGGTCAACCCCTTGAACGCAATCTCATCCACACCTGGAACGTGAGAGCGGTTAGAATTTCAACTTTTTGATTTTCGCGAACTTTCGTGTCTTTCGTGGTTTCCATTTTCCTTTCTGGGCTCAGTGGTTTTCCGGCAGGTAATTCCGAATCGACTTCCGAATCCGGGTTCAAGCATCACCTCGTCGCCGCCGGCAGCCAGGCGCTGGCGCCGGTGCTGCGGCCGCTAGCCGGGCGGAAGAATCCTTGCAGGCCGCGGCGCGGTTCGAGGTCGGCCACGGCGTCGGCGGCGCGCGGCCAGCGCCAGCGGAAGCCCGCGTCGCTCAACCGCCGCGGCTCGGCCCAGCGGCTTTTGAGCACCAGCTCCGTCTCGCTGTGCATCAGGCGCGCGCCGATTTCCAGCATCCAGCGGCTGGCCGGCAGGCCCAGCGGCATGCCGACGCTTTCCCGGAAAATCCTCATCCATTCGCGGTTGGTCGGGAAATCCGGGGCCGTCACATTGATCGTGCCGTCGAGGAACGCATCGCCGATGATGAATTCCACCGCGCGCAGGAAGTCCTCCATGTGGATCCAGCTCACGCGCTGGCGGCCGCCGCCCATCGTGCCGCCCAGGCCGCAGCGCGTCAGTTGCCGCAACACGTCGAACACCGTGTCCGGCTCGTTCGCCAGCACCATGCCGATCCGCAATGCGACCTTGCGTGTCTGCGGCGGCACCATCGCGCCGAAAAACGCCTCTTCCCAGGCCCGCGCCACCTCGCAGGAAAACCCTTCGCCGGGTTCGCCCAGCCAATCGTCCTGCGGCTTGTCCTCGGCGTGGCGATACCACGTCGCGGTGCCCGCGTTGAGCCAGGTTTGCGGCGGTGCCTTGCAGGCCGCGATGGCCCGCCCGATCGCCTGCGTGCTTTCGACGCGCGATTCGAGGATTTCGCGGCGGTTTTCCGCCGTGTAGCGGCAGTTCACGCTGCGTCCGGCGAGGTTGATCACCGCCTCCGCGCCCTCCAAAGCCAGCGTCCACGGGCCGGGGGTCTTGCCGTCCCATTCCAGGAACATGCCATCGCCGCTCCAGCCCTCGCGGCTGCGCGCCACCGCCACCACTTCCCGGCCCTGCCGCGCGAAATGCCGGCACAGATAACGCCCGAGAAAGCCGTTGGCGCCGAAGATGACGATGATCGGGTTCATGATATGGATGGGTTGTGCCGGGGCAGCGCGCAGGTGCCTTTATCGCAGACCGCCTCGGGCAGCGCGCCCAGGCTGTGGGCCAGCACGGCATCCCCGCGCAGGCGCAGCAGGCGGGATAACGACAGCCGGTTTTCCGAGAGCAGGTGGACGGTTTTTCTCACAAACGGCAGCAGGCCGGGAGCGGCGAGGCGGAAGGCCCACTCCTGATAGGCATGCGTCGCCCACAGGCAGGTGATCCACGCCGCGGCGCCCTGCCACCAGCGGCCGTCGTCGGCCAGCACCACCACCTCGCGGTCCGCGCCCAGTGCGGGCAGGCCGGGAAAACGCCGCGCCGCCTCCGCCGAATCGTAGGCGAGAAACTCCACGCGCACCCGCGCCGGTTGCTGTTCCAGCCAGACGCGGAACCTCGCGCACAGCCCGCAGTGCGGATCGTAGAAGATGGTGAGCGTTTTCATTTTGTATGATCCCGGATTACGAAGTTGCTGGGGCGGTCTGTTTGGATTCAACCACGGATTACACGGATTTCACGGATTGAAGAATTTGGCTAACAGGTTTCAATAACGTCTCCAAAACTTTCGATATTCTGTGTAATCTTCGGTTTCACATCGATTCCTGTGATCATCCCACCACGCCGCTCGGCGGCAGGGGTGGCGGCGCGAGGTGCAGGGTCGCGCGCTTCCTCATCTTGGTGAAAATCCACAGGTTGAAAAAATGCATGCCGCCCAGCACCAGCAGCACCACACCGAGCTTCGCGCTCAGCGCCTCCACCACGCCGCGCGTTTCCTCGACGTCGCTGGCCAGCTTCAGATACAGCGTCACGAAGCCGAAGTTCACCAGATAGAAACCCATCAGCAGCAGGCGGTTCACGCTGTCCGCCAGCGACTCGTTGCCGTGGAAGCAATCGACCAGGAAAACCCGGCCGTTTTGAAACAAGGTGCGCGCCACCCAAATGGTAAGCGGCAGTGCGATGAGCAGATAAATCGCGTAGGTAATGACGGTTGCGTTCATGTGTTTTCCTTTCTGGGTTGGTTTGGTTTCTTGTTAGATTTCCGTTTTCTCACTTCTCACTTCTGACTTCTGACTTCTGACTTCTGATCTCTGATCTCCGACCTCTAACCCCTCACCCCCCGAAAACCTTCGCCGCCATCTGCAGGGCGAAGCCGTGTTTCATGCCGGCCACCCGGTCGGCCATGGTCGAGGCGAAGGCCACGAATTCCTCAAGTTGTTTCATCTGCTCGTGGAAGGCGCGGCCCTCCGGCGTGTCGATGCCCGCGCTGGCCTCCGCGCACTTGCGCAGCACGCCCAGCGCCGGGTCGATCTCGCGCCGCTTGCGCTCCCGCGCCACAGTGGTGAAGATCTTCCACACGTCCTTCTCCGCCTCGAAAAAATCCCGCCGCTCGCCCTTGCGCACGACGATCCGCACCAGCCCCCAGGCCACCAGCTCCTTGAGGTTGGTGTGCGCGTTGCCCCGGCTGATCTCCAACTCCTCCATCACCGCGTCCGTGTCCAGCGGCTCGGGCACCGTCATCAACAGCGCGTGAATCTGCGCCATCGTCCGGTTGATCCCCCACTGCGAGCCCATCGCCCCCCATTGCGCCACGAATTCATCCCGCGTTTCCTTCAAGGCATCCGTTGTTGCGTTCATGGTTTTCAGATATTACTGAAAATTCGGAAATGACAAGAGAAAAATTACGCCGTGGCGATGATTTGATCCTCCCGAGTCAGTCATTTTTGTAAGACATTGATAACCAGAGAGCATTTTTAACCACTGAAACACTGAGCACCGCTGAAGGCACCGAGAAGATTCAGAAAAATCAGTTCTCCCAGTGGTGCTCAGTGCTTCAGTGGTTCCGAAAGCCGGTCGCCATGACCATTTCCCGAAGCCACATCCAGCGCAGCGTGGGTTCCATTTTCCGCTTCAGCCTAAACCCTCTGCCGCCGCCGCACATCCGCATGCTGCCGGGAGCTTGTTGCGGCACCGACCGATTCTTTTTCGCCAATGGTCCGTTTTTTGCTTCCCTTCCCCCCCGTGACAAATGCGACACCCATTTCCGGATGCGCCGGTCGCATTCCGTGCCATCCTTCCCCCTCCAGCCGCTGGAGCGTTTGCCTCGCCGCCGCGATCGCACTTGCGGCTCCTCTCACCCACGCCGCGCCTTCAACCACAGTCGTGATCAGCCAGGTTTATGGTGGCGGGGGTAATAGTGGTGCACCATACACCAACGATTTCGTTGAGCTTCACAACATTTCCAATTCCTCGGTAAGCATTACCGGATGGAGAATTCAATATGCCAGTGCCACCGGAACCTCATGGAGCACCGGAGTAAACCTATCGGGTTCCATTCCACCCGGAGGATACTTCCTGGTCCAAGGTGCTGGTGGAGTAAATGGCATTTCTCTTCCAACACCGGACTTGACCAGCACCATTAATCTGAGCGGCACCGCTGGCAAGGTTGCACTTACTAATACAACCACCTTACTAACAGGAACCAATCCCGTTTCCGATCCCTCAGTTATTGACTTTGTAGGTTTTGGAATAACCGCCAACGGATTTGAAGGAACCGGCCCAACGCCTGCCCCGAGCAACACGACTTCGGTCACTCGCGGTGATTTCGGATCACTTGATACCGACAACAATGCCACCGACTTCACTGCGGGTGCACCGAGCCCCCGCAATGGCGCATCTACTCCCTACATTCCAGGCGGGGACTCCGTCGCGCCGACTCTCGCCTCTACCACGCCAACCGACAATGCCAGCGGCGTTGCCATCACCACCAACTTGGTTATGACTTTCAGCGAGCCTGTCTTGAAAGGCACGGGGGACATTACCCTGAAGCTCTCGAGCAACAACAGCACGGTGGCGACGATTCCGGTGACTGATGGCGCTGTGACTGTTGCAGGTACGACGGCTACGATCACGCTGTCCTCAAACCTCGATCCCAGCACCGGTTATTACGTCAACATCGCGTCCGGTGCTTTCAAGGACGCGGCGAACAACCTCTTCACCGGCATTGGTGACAACAGCACCTGGAACTTCACCACCGGCGTGGTGGATGGCACACCACCTTCTGTCGCCACGCTCGTCCCGGCGGACAATGCTTTGAACGTGCTGCCCACCACCAATCTGACGCTCACCTTTGACGAGAACATCCTCGCTGGCAGCGGATCCGTGGTGATCAAAAAGTTGTCGGACAACAGCGTGGTGGAAACCCTCACGGTTCCCGGCGCGAAGGTTGCCGTTGCCGGAGCCACCGCCACCCTCAATCCGGACACCACGCTCGAATTCGCAACCAACTATTACGTCGAGGTTTCCTCCGGCGCGTTCAAGGACTTGGCCACCAACAACTTCACCGGGATTTCCGGAAACAGCACCTGGAACTTCACCACCCGCGCCGCGCCGGTTCTGCTCATCAGCCAGTACTATGAGGGAGCAGGCCTTGACCGCTACATTGAGCTGAAAAACCTCACCGGCAGCCCCTTGTCACTCGACGGTTACCGCGTGGTGTCCTGGAGCGACACCCCGCCATCCGACAATGAAGGCTGGAAGTCCGGGACCAACACCAGCACCCGCGTCACCGACCTGACCGGCAAGACGATTCCGGCCAACGGCACATTGCTCATCGCGGAATCCGGCGTCACAGCTCCTACCTATGCCGCCAACAACTACGACCTTTCGGACAGCGGCGGCTGCACCGCCTTCAATGGCGATGACAGCGTTGTGCTCTACCAAGGCGCTGGTTTCTCACAGGAGGAAGTGGTGGACGCGGTTTCGTTTGTCGCCAATGACGGTGCGGACAAGTCGTTCTACCGCCTCAACAATGGCGTTGGTTTTGATTTCGCCAGCGGGACATCGATCCTCAACTACCCCGGCGTCTGGGGCACCAAGACCCTGACCGAGGTGGCAGACGCAACGCCAACGGATGAGTGGTATTTGAAAGCCACCCAGCCGATCGGCACGCTCACGCTCACGTTCGATCCGAGCGCTTTCTCGGAGGCCGCGGGAAGCGGTGCCTCTACCGCCACCGTCACCCGCAGCGGCGACCCCAGCCAGTCGTTATTCGTGAGCATCCAAACCGTTGGCTCCAAGGCCACTGCCCCGGAATTTGTCGAAATTCCTGCGAATTTGGCCAGCGGGACCTTCAGCATTGATGCGATAAACGATCCCTGGCTGCTGGGCGACGCTACCGTCACCTTCACCGTCAGCGTTCTCGGATACTTGCCCACCAGTGCGGAAGTGACCGTCTTCGACCAGGAAAGCGACGCGCCGTTCCCGGTGGTGATCAATGAGGTGGATGCGGACACCCCCGGAATCGATTCGGAGGAGTTTATCGAATTATACAACAGTTCCGGTTCTCCATTGTCTTTGGATGGTTTGGTGCTGGTGCTCTATAACGGCAGCGGTGATGTTTCCTACAACACCATCGACCTGACGGGATTCAGCATTCCGGCAAATGACTTTTTTGTGATCGGCAGTGCCACGGTTCCCAATGTGGATTTGATCGCCTTCACCACCGACGGTATCCAGAATGGCGCGGATGCGGTGGCGCTCTATGCGGGTGCCGCTGCGGCCTTTCCCAACGGCACCCTGGCGAACACCACGGCTGGAATTTTGATTGATGCCCTGGTCTATGACACCAGCGATGCCGATGACGTGGGATTGCTTGCCGCGTTGCTGCCTGCGGGCAAGCCACAGGTGGATGAAAACATCAATTCGAGCAGCGCTACCGAATCGATGTCCCGCGTGCCGAATGGCGGCGTGGCTTACGACACCACGCTGTACGCGGTGCAAACCCCCACCCCCGGCGCGACCAACGTGATCGCCCCCCCCGGCAACACCTTCGCCTCGTGGATCGGCACGTTTGACTTCAGCGGCTTCACCAATCCGGACCTCACGGCAACCGGTGATCCGGACAACGATGGCCTGGACAACGCGCTGGAGAACATCTTTGGCACCAGCCCGGCAGCGTTCAGCCAGGGGCTATCGGCGGTATCGACGGCCCCCGGCCAGTTGAAATTCCGCCACACGCGCAATGCCACGCCGGCCAGCGACCTGACGCCGTCCTACGAGTGGTCGCCGGACCTGGTGAACTGGTATGCCTCGGGGGTGAACGCCGGCGGCATCACGGTGACTTTTGGCACGCCGACGGTCGAAGCCGCCGGTCCGCCGGAATTGGTGGAAGTCACCGCCAGCATCACCGGCACCGCGTCCAAGGTCTTCGCCCGCGTCAAAGTGGTGCAGAACTGATCTGCCGTCCGCTTCGGAATCACCCGCGGGATGCGCTGCGTCCCGCGGGTTTTTTGCACAGTCGAACCCGCCTGCCAAGCCGGTCTTGTGGAGTGGCGCTTTGAAAGCGCCATGATGCGCAGCGGCGGCTTGAAGCCGCCCGTGCGGGGTATGGCCGCCCGGAGGCAGCCACTCCAGCCGTGAAAAAAACCCGTCGGGCGATGCGTCCCGCGGTTTTTTTTTGATTCTTGCCAGCCGTGGCGGTTCCATTGATTTTCCGTGCGGCCATGGTGCAACGCACATGGGAAACCCCCGAGAAACCCCGAAATCATGTCATTTTCATCCGTCAACGAAGCCATTGGCCGCTACCGCTGGACCATTTGTGGATTGGTCTTCGCCGCCACCACCATCAACTACCTCGACCGCCAGGTGCTGGGGCTTTTGAAGCAGACCCTGTCCGATGACGGGGTTTTCGGCACCGACAAGGCGGCGCAGGAGCTGAACTACTCGCGGGTCGTCATGGCCTTCCAGTTCGCTTACGCGGTGGGCATGCTGCTGGCGGGCCGGATCATCGACGCGGTGGGCACCAAAAAAGGCTACGCCTACTCGCTGATCGGCTGGAGCTTTGCCGCGATGGGCCATGCTTTCGGCCATCACACCTGGAGCTTCGGATTCTGGCGCGCCGCGCTGGGAATCACCGAGGCCGGCAACTTCCCGGCGGCCAACAAGACCATCGCCGAATGGTTTCCCAAAAAGGAGCGTGCCTTCGCCACCGGCCTCTACAACTCCGGCGCGAACGTCGGGGCCATCCTCGCCCCGCTCAGCGTGCCCTACATCGCCACGGCCTGGGGCTGGGAATGGGCCTTCATCCTCACCGGCCTGGTCGGCTTGTTGTGGCTTGTCTTCTGGTATCGCTTTTATGATTCGCCTTCGGCCATGCTCGCCAGCGGCAAGGTCGCACAGGCGGAGTACGATCACATCCACAGCGATGTGGACGAGCAGGAGGCCGAGCGCGCCGATGTGGCGAAGGAAAAGGTATCGTGGTTCAAGCTGCTCACCTTCCGCCAGACATGGGCGTTTTTCACCGGCAAGTTCATGACCGACCCGGTCTGGTGGTTCTACATGTTCTGGCTGCCCGCGTTCCTCACCGGCGAGAACACCCGCAAGACGGCGGCGTTCATGGCGGCGAATCCCGGCCACCAGGGCGAGGTGCCCGGCATCATCAGCTGGCCCTTCGCCATCGCGGTGATTTACACCGTTTCCACCTTCGGCTCGATCTTCGGCGGCTGGCTGCCGAAAAAGTTCATCGAGGGCGGCATGGATGCCAACAAGGCGCGCAAACTCGCGATGTTCATCTTCGCGCTGTTCCCGCTCAGCGTGCTCATGGCCTCCAGGCTCGGCGAAATCAACACCTGGCTGGCGGTGGGAACCATCTCGATCGCCTGCGCCGCACACGCCGCGTGGTCGGCCAACATCTTCACCACGGTTTCGGACATGTTCCCGAAGAAAGCCGTGGCTTCCGTCACCGGCATCGGCGGCATGGCAGGTGCCGCGGGCGGCCTGCTGATCGCCTTCGTCGCCGGCCTGCTGCTCGCGCACTACACGAAGCTGGACAAGCTGGAAGTCGGCTACGGCATCCTCTTCATGGTCTGCGGCTCCGCCTACCTCACGGCTTGGATCATCATGCACCTGTTGGTGCCGAAGTTCCGCAAGATCGTGCTGTGAAACCGTCCCCGGCCAACCACCGAAGACCTTGGGAATTGGCGATGCGGTCTAACGGATCAGCGCCTGCAGCTCGTGCGTCTGCTTGGACCACGGCACGAAGGGGCTGTTGTAGCCGAGCAGGCGGTAGCCGGTGGCCGTGAGGTTTTGTTTCGCGAGTTCCGCCTCGAGCGCCTCGCGCGCCCTGGCGGTGGCGGCCTTGCTGCGCGGGCCCTGCCACGCATAGGCCAGCACCTCGCACGCGGGAACGTCGCGGACTTCCACATCCTCGCCGTCGGCGCCGGTCTTGCCGACCTCGGGCGTCTGATAGAGAAACGCCATTTCCTCCATTTCGGCGGATTGCGGCTTGCCGGGGTCGAGTTTCATCTCCACCGGAGCGGTCATTGGAATGTTGTTGCGCTGGATGTGTTTGAAAAGCTTGCGGAAACCGCCGTTGGGGCTGGATGTCGAGGTGAAAGCCGCGCGGTAGGCCGGATACTTTTTGCGCACCGCCTGGCCGTAGGGCCCCGGCTCCGGCCAGCCCTTCGGCAAGGGCGACTCGCTGCGGTATTGCGGCGCGGCAGCGGGAGCGGCCGGTTTGCGCGGGTGGGCACCGGCTTTCGAAGCAGGCTCGGCCATCACCGGAAGCAGCCCGCCGAGCAGGGTGGAAACCAGAGTTGCGTAAATTCTCATAGGCGGAATATCCGCGGGAAGGACGGTGCCGCAAGGGAAATCCAAATGGGCGGCCACGATGTTCGGCATCCTGAGACATGGATCGCATTCAGGCTGGCATGGCGTGGCATCCCGCGCTTGGATCGTGTTCGGTATGACCCGCCCCTCTTCCGCGCCAACGGCGCACCGCCATCCCAGCCTGGGGCAGCGCCCCAGGTCTCCATGATCGCGCAACCCGATGAACCGGGCTTTCAGCCCTTGAAGATCTTCACGATCCGAACCCTAGCCCGCATTTCTCACAGAAGAGTATCGACCGCCGGGTGTTAGTTGTGTAAAGCGTTGGTCGTCAAACTGATGCACTACAAACCACAACCCAACGGC
>JALOUA010000224.1 GCA_025457625.1 Akkermansiaceae bacterium | reverse complement strand
CCGGGGTTTTTCTTTTCAAGCCGGAAATGTGCCGCCACAGTCCGCCGCCTTTCCCGATCATGTCCGACGTCCGCAAACCCTTCCCCTTCCGCGAATTCGAGCCCAAGTGGCAGCAGCGCTGGGAGTCCGAAAAAACCTTCCGCACCCCCGGCCCGGGCGACGAGGGATTCGATCCCGCCAAGCCGAAATACTACGTGCTCGACATGTTCCCCTACCCGAGCGGCGCGGGCCTGCACGTCGGCCACCCGGAAGGCTACACCGCCACCGACATCATCGGCCGCTACAAGCGCATGACCGGCCACAACGTGCTGCACCCGATGGGCTACGACTCGTTCGGCCTGCCCGCCGAGCAATACGCCATCAAGACCGGCCAACACCCGGCGATCACCACCGCCGCCAACATCGAGAACTTCCGCCGCCAGTTGAAGTCGCTCGGTTTCGCCTACGACTGGGACCGCGAAATCGCCACCACCGATCCGGAATACGTGCGCTGGACGCAGTGGATCTTCCTGCAAATCTACGGCTCCTACTATTGCGAGCAAACCAACAAGGCCAAACCTGTCAGCGAGCTCGAAGCCAAGGGCTGGACGCGCGATCAGATCGATGACGTCCGCCTCGCCTACGTCGCCGACACCCCCGTCTGGTGGTCGCCCGACCTCGGCACCGTGCTCGCCAACGAGGAGGTTGAGGAATGGAAATCCAAAGGCCACACCGTGGAACGCCGCCCGCTGCGCCAGTGGATGCTGCGCATCACCAAATATGCCCAGCGCCTGATCGACGAACTCGACACGCTCGACTGGCCGGACGGCATCAAGTTGCTGCAGAAAAACTGGATCGGCCGCAGCGAGGGCGCGTCCGTCCAATTTGATATTTCCAATTTCAAATTTGAAATCGAAGTTTTCACCACCCGTCCCGACACCCTCTTCGGCGCGACCTACATGGTCCTCGAAATCCATCGCCTCCAAGTCCGACATGGACCGCGGCGACCTCAACAAGGACAAGTCCGGGGTTTTCACCGGCGCTTACGCCGTCAATCCGGTCAACAACTTCAAAATCCCCGTCTGGATCGCCGATTATGTGATGATGGGCTACGGCACCGGCGCGATCATGGCGGTGCCCGCGCATGACGAACGGGATTTCGAGTTTGCGACGAAGTTCGGTTTGGAAATCAAAGAAGTTGTAGCGGCGGTCTGTGACCGTCGCACGAATCCCGAGGAAACCACTGACGGTCAAAGAACGCCGCCACAGTCCGCGACTTGCGATCCCGGCATCGCCATCAACTCCGGCTTCCTCGACGGCCTGCCCACCGCCGAGGCCAAGGCCAGGATGATCGATTGGCTGGAGTCCAACGGCAAAGGCAAGCGCCGCATCCAATACAAGCTGCGCGACTGGCTCTTCTCCCGCCAGCGCTACTGGGGCGAGCCGTTTCCGATCCTATGGAAAGATGGCCGCCATCAGGCCATTGCCGAAAGCGAACTCCCTTTGCTTGCGCCGCCGCTCGACGACTACAAACCCAGCGGCACGCCCGATCCGCTCCTGAGCAAGGCCACCGGGTGGGTCAATCTCCCCGACGGCTCCAAGCGCGAAACCAACACCATGCCGCAATGGGCCGGCTCCTGCTGGTATTACCTCCGCTACTGCGATCCGAAGAACACCGGCCGCTTCATCTCCCACGAAGCCGAAGCCTATTGGACCAGCGACAAGCCCGGCATGGTCGACCTCTACGTCGGCGGCACGGAACACGCGGTGCTCCACCTCCTTTACGCACGCTTCTGGCACAAGGTGCTCTTCGACCTCGGCCACGTCACCACGCCCGAGCCGTTCCAGCGTCTCGTCAACCAGGGCCTCATCCTCGGTGAGGACGGACAGAAGATGTCCAAGTCCCGCGGCAACGTCGTCAATCCGGATGACGTGGTCAGGGAATACGGCGCCGACGCGCTGCGGCTCTATGAAATGTTCATGGGTCCGCTCGAACAGGTGAAACCCTGGCAGATGAAGGGCGTCGAGGGCGTTTCCCGTTTCCTCGCCCGTGTCTGGCGGGTCGCATTCTAGGAACAACCGGACGGGTCCTTCAAAATCTCATCGAAGATCCGGGACGTCGAATGCACCGACAACGAACTGCTCCGCGTGGTGCACGAGACGTTGAAGAAAGTCGGCGAGGACATCGAGAAACTCAGCTTCAACACCGCCATCTCGCAGATGATGATCTGCACCAACGCCTTCACCCAGGTGGACGTGGTGCCGCTCGGGGAGTTCACGCGTTTTCTAACGGTTCTCAATCCCTTCGCGCCGCACCTCGCGGAGGAGATCCACGCGCGTCTCGGCGGCGCCACCATGCTCTCCGCGCAAACATGGCCCGCCTACGATCCCGCCGCCCTGATCCGCAGCGAGATCGAATTCATCATCCAGGTGAACGGCAAGCTGCGCGACCGCCTCATGCTCGCGGCGGACGCCGGCGAGGAAGCCGCGAAAGCCGCCGCATTTGAAAGCGCCAAGGTCAAGGAGCACACCGATGGCAAAACCATCCGCAAGATCATCTTCGTGCCCGGCAAGCTGCTCAACATCGTGGCGGGCTGAGCAATCCCGTCTTGCCCGCTGCCGCTCCGCCTGTTTCCATCCGCGCCCCATCCCGCACATCACATGGCCAACAAAGACGTCACCGACCCCGCCCGCATGGAGAAAATCGTCTCCCTGTGCAAACGCCGCGGCTTCATTTTCCAAGCCGGCGAGCTTTACGGCGGCCTGAATGGCGTCTGGGACTACGGCCCGCTCGGCGCGGAGTTGAAGCGCAACCTCAAGGACTACTGGTGGCGCAAGACCGTGCAGGAGCGCGACGACGTGCTCGGCATGGACGGCTCCATCCTGACCATGGAACAGGTGCTCGTTTCCTCCGGCCATGTCGGCGGGTTTTCCGATCCGATGGTCGATTGCAAAACCTGCAAGGGCCGCTTCCGCGCGGACAATCTGGAAACCTCGCAGTGCAAGGAGAAACCCAGCGTCTGCCCCGGACAGTCGCCGAAGTGCGAACTCACCGAACCCCGCCAGTTCAATCTGATGCTCCAGACGAACTTCGGCGCGACCGGCGAGCAGATCGCCTACCTCCGGCCGGAGACCGCGCAGTCGATCTTCGTGCAATACAAGAACGTGCTCGATTCCAACCGCATCAAGCTGCCCTTCGGCATCGCGCAGGTCGGCAAGTCGTTCCGCAACGAGATCAACCCGCGCAACTTCACCTTCCGTTCGCGCGAGTTCGAGCAGATGGAGATCGAATACTTCTGCCATCCGGACGACGGCCTGCGCCTCACTGACGAATGGTTGGAAACACGCCTCGCGTTCTATGAGGAGATCGGCATCCCCCGCACCAGGCTTCACATCAACGATATCCCTGACGGCGAGCGGGCGTTCTATTCGAAGAAGACTTACGACATCGAATATGAGTTCCCTTTCGGCGTGCAGGAGCTGGAGGGCGTGGCCTACCGCACCGACTACGACCTAGGCGTGCACCAGAAGGGCGCGGGCAAGCCGCTCGAATACTTCGATGAGGAAACCAAACAGAAGTTTCTGCCGCACGTCGTCGAGCCCTCCGCCGGCTGCGACCGCACGGTGCTCGCGCTCATTTGCGAGGCCTTCGATGAGGAGACCCTGACCGACGAGAAGGGCAAGGAGGACATTCGCACCGTGTTGCGCTTCAAGCCCGCGATGGCTCCGATCAAGGTGGGCATCTTTCCATTGCTCAAAAAGAACGGGGAGCAGGTGCGCATCGCCGGGGAAATCCGCAAATCGCTGCAAAAATGGATGACGGTCTTCTACGACGACGGCGGCGCCGTCGGCCGCCGCTACCGCCGCCAGGACGAGGTCGGCACTCCCTTCTGCGTGACCGTGGACTTCGATACCCTCGGCGAGAGCGGTGAGGAGTTGAAGGACACCGTCACCATCCGCCACCGCGACTCGATGGAGCAGCAGCGCATCAAGATCGACGCCTTGCTGCCCTGGCTGCTGGAACGCGTGCGGTGAGGACGCGGACCGCCTGAGTCAAGGCTCCGAGGTGACCCACAGGTGCTTTTTCTTCATTGTGCCTTCCTGGAAGATCCTTGCGGACCCGTCGCACATGAGCGCGTGGCATTTGCCATCATCGTAGCGGAACCATCCCTCGCCCGCGCCCGTGTCCTCGTTGGGCCCGACCGGCACCTTCTGGTCGCCCTGGCCTGGTGGGCCCGAAGTGCCGATGGCGGCGGAGAGGCGGAAGGCGGTGGCGTTCGCCTGGCCCAGATTGCCCGGGTTCTGGCAGCCGTCCGCCATCTGGATGACTTCGGCGGGATTGTCCACTTTGGAGAAGTGCACCAGCTTCAGCGGCTTGGCTCCCTGGGGCGTGGTCATGTCGCGGGACACCGCCCGGTTCATCGAGTAGGTGATCGGATGCGACCACTGGTTGACCTTCACGGGCATTCTCTTGTTAGGCCCGATGAACTTGCTGTCCTCCGAGCGGAAGGATTCCACACCGTGCATGTAGGGATCGAGCACCTGGGCATAGGAACGGTTCGCGCCGTTGGTGTTGTCCCAGGCGGGCGGGTAAAAGCTGTTGTTGTCCGCGGACCACATCGCGGTGCTGATGCCGATCTCCCGCAGATTGCTCAGGGTGCTGGCCGAATTGGCGCTCTTCTTCGCGCGGGTGGCGGCGTAAAACGCCACCCCGCCGAGAACCCCGATGATGGTGATGGTGACTAGCACCTCGACCAAGGTGAAGGCCCGCTGACGACGGATGGTTGGGTTGTTTTTCATTTGCGACGGCTTGGGATTTGGGTTTGAGGAAAGTTGATCTGCCAGAATCGCCATTCGCTCCGGCTTTCAAAGGCAAATTTTCACAGTTCGTGGCACTTGTCCAGAAATTGATGCAAATTTACGCAATTTTTTTACAAGTCATTGATTTTTAGTCATTAAAAAACCGGAAAAATGGAGCATCACCGCAAGCAGCGTGGGCGGATCAGGGCGCATGCTCGACACGCACGCGGAGAAACCCGGCCGCTCCCCCGGGGCCGCCGTCGCCGGGTGTTCCAGCCAGCCTGAAGGCGTGGTAGTTCCAACCGGGAGCGAGCGCAGGCATCCCGGCCGGGTTGGCGGGGATCTCGATGACTTCCCGGTCGAACAGGTTCAGATCGGAGGAGCCCTCGATGCGGTATGCCACTTGGTCGGTGACCGCCGTTTTTGCGGGGAAGCCGCCGAACAGGGCGCCTGACCGCACGGGCAGCGTGAGCACCAGCGCCGGGTTGCCGGCGGTTTCCTCGATGCGCGCCCGTTTGTTGTCGCGATCCGCGGCAGCCGCAGGATTTCCATCGAGGGCGAATTCGATCAGATTGTTTCGTCCGTCGTTGTCCGGATCGCCGGATGGCGTGAAATCGGGATTCGCCACCCCCGGAAAATCAAAACCGGAGATCCAGGTGGTGAACGGATCATTGATGGCGGCGCTCACTCTCACAGAACCATAGGGGCCGGCATCCGTGGACCAGACGTTCGGTCCGGATATCTGGAAGCCGTATTGCACATGGCGGCCGGCGCCGGGATCGGTGTCCAGGCTGATGTGGAAGAAGCCGTTGACCAGCGGCGCGGTGACGCTGTTGGAGGAGGAGAAATCCGGCGCGAAGTCCTTGATGAAAACCGTTCCGTTGTGCGCGGAGGTCAGGGTGTTGGAAAGCACCGAGCCCTGGAAGATGACTTTTCTGCCGGACAGTGCGCCGGTTTTCTCCACATACATGTTCGCATCGACGCGCTTGTTGCCGGGATTTCCCGGCGCGCCGCCGCCGACATACCAGTAAGTGGAGGCATCGCTCGTGCTGTTAGGATACAACTCCAGCACCGGCCCGCTGAAAACCGCTCGCAGATCCGCCGTGGGGTGGCTGCTTCCATATTGGTATGCGCCGCCGTCCTGCGGCAGGTCGAAGACATTGATGTAGCCCAACCACTGCTCCGCCGGGTCGACGGTCACGAGGATGTCCTGGGGCGTGACGACGAGGTTTTCCGTCAGGCTCAGGTTGTCAAACCATGCGGAGCCGCCCGCCATGGCGGGTTGGCGGAAAACCAGCCGCTTGCGCAGGCTGGCGGTGCCCGCGGGGGCCACCAGCGCGGTGGACGTGCCGAGCACCGCGCCGCTGGCCGGATCAACGCGCGTGTTGACCGCGTGGTTCTGCCAGATTCCCGCCGGGCTGGCGGACGTCATCAACGGCGAGCGGTGGAGCGACAACACATTGCCGCCGGTGTCGCGGAAGGAGACCTCGATCCATGCGGAATTGCCCGCGGCGATTGCATCACCGACGGGCGTGAACATCCAGCCGTCCGCGCCGAAGCTCTGGCCAGGTGCCGCCGCCACATCCTGATAGACTCCGGAGTCGTTCGATCCGCCATTGAATTGGCCGAACACCTTGAGGCTTCTCGCACCGTTCTGCACCGCAGCGTTTTCCGAATAGACATTGGGACCGAAACGCGTCCAGTCCGGCAGGCCCGGGCTTTCGAAATCGGGATCCAACAAGACGCCGGTGCCCGGCGCGCCACCCTGCTCCGCCTTGTAAACCCGCACATAGTCCACCGTCATGCGCTGCGGGAAAACCGTCGATCCATCGGGATCGCCCGGCCAGTTGCCGCCCACCGCGACGTTGAGGAGAAGGAAATGCGGGCTGTTGAAAACCCACGGGCTGCCGGCGGGAAGTTGGCCGGGAGTGAGGCTGAAGTATTGCTGCCCGTCGATGAAGACATGGAAATCATCCGCAAGCTGCGCGCCTTGCAACACATAACTGCCGCCGATGCCGCCGCCTCCCGAATAGCCGGGTCCGTGGACGGTTCCGTGCACGGTGGAGGGCACGGAGCCGATGTTTTCCATGATGTCGATTTCGCCGCAATTCGGCCAGCCGACGGCATCAATGTTCGTGCCCAGCATCCAGAAAGCCGGCCAGATTCCCTTGCCGCGCGGGATGCGGATGCGCGCCTCGATCCGCCCGTGCGTCCAGGACGCCTTGTTTTTGGTGATCAGGCGCGCGGAGGTAAAGGCCCATTCTTCGTAGTTCTCCGCGCGCGCCTCGATCACCAGACTGCCATCCTCGATGCGCGAGTTCTCCCTGCGCTCCGTGTAGAATTGCTTCTCATTGTTGCCCCATCCCCAGCCACCGGTTTCATAGCCCCACTTCGCGGGGTCGGGAGCGGTGCCGTTGGCCTGGGTGAATTCATCCGCCCAGACCAGATCCCAACCCGCCGGTTCCTGCGCCGCTACGCTCGCCGGAACAAGCGCCGCCGCAAGCAAGATGCCACATCTCGCGCGGGAAGCGGGGATCATAAATGAAGCCAACGGGAAACGAGCCAATCAAGGTGAGGTCTCTATGACTTGGAAGAATGCCCTTCCTGGTGGCGTGGTCAAAACCGGATCGGTCACAAAGAGAGTCGAGCCGTTGCCATTTACCGGAGAACCGAAATTCGCCCAGCTGGCAAGGTCGTCACACTTCCTGACCTGATAGCTTCTGCCCGTAACGCTGGGCCAGCTGATTTTCACATCGGAACCAGATGGAGTGATTGATGCTGCGAATGGCCCGGCTAAGCGGAGGTTGTCAAATCCGACTTTGGATGCCAGCCCCCAAAGCGGTACA
>JALOUA010000223.1 GCA_025457625.1 Akkermansiaceae bacterium | reverse complement strand
AAGGAAATCCTCACCTGCCGCATGACCGACCGCCCGCTGCGGCCGTTGTTCCCGAAGGGTTATTTCTACGACACGCAAATCATCGCCATCCTGCTCTCCGCCGATGGTGAGAACGACGCCGACGTGCTCTCGATGAACGGTGCCTCCGCCGCCCTCTGCCTTTCCGACATTCCCTTCGCCGGCCCGATCGGTGCGGTGCGCGTCGGGCGCGTCGATGGCCAGTTCGTCATCAACCCGACCCACGACCAGCGTGAAAACTCGGACCTCGACCTGATCTACGTCGGCAACAAGACCGACGTCATCATGATCGAAGGCCAGGCCGACGAACTCCCGGAAGACGAGTTCATCAAGGCGCTGCACTTCGCCCAGCTGGCCGTGACCAAACTGGTCGAAGCCCAGGAAGAACTCGTCAAACTCGCCGGCAAGGAAAAGCGCGGCTTCGATGCCATCCTCGCCAAGGAAAACCTGCTCGAAATCGCCTACGAAATCGCCGGTGACCGCATCGAGGGCGCCATCTACGCGCCGACCAAAACCGAGCGCGCCAGGAAAGTCGGAGCCCTCCGCGACGAAGTGGAAGCCGCCATCAAGGAGCGCGCTCCGGAAGCGACCGACTTCGATGTCGAGCAGGCCTTCGAATACCTCCAGAAGAAAGCGTTCCGCATTTCCATCATGGAAAAAGGCGTGCGCGCCGACGGCCGCGGCATCGGCGACCTCCGCCCGCTTTACGGCGAGATCGGCACCCTGCCGCGCGTTCACGGCTCCGCCATTTTCTCCCGCGGAGAAACCCAGGCCCTCGGCATTTGCACGTTGGCGCCGGCCGATGAAAAGCAGCACTTCGACAACTACTCCGGTGGCGAAGACAGCAAGCGTTTCATCCTTCATTACAACTTCCCTCCCTTCTCCGTCGGTGAAACCGGCCGCATGGGTGGCATCAACCGCCGCGAGATCGGCCACGGCTCGCTCGCCGAGCGCTCGATCGAGCCCGTCATCCCGGACGAAGCCGACTTCCCCTACGCGATCCGCGTTTCCTCGGAAGTCACCGAATCCAACGGCTCCACCTCGATGGCCACCGTTTGCGCCGGCACGATGTGCCTGCTCGATGCCGGTGTCCCGCTGATCCGCCCCGTCGGCGGCATCTCCGTGGGTCTCGTCACCGAGAACCACGAAGACGGCTCCATGAAATCCCACAAGATGCTCTTGGACATCATCGGTTCCGAAGACTTCTACGGCGACATGGACTTCAAACTCTGCGGCACCAGCGAGGGTGTCACCGGCTATCAGTTAGATCTCAAGCTCCCCGGTCTGCCGATCGCGATGCTTGAAGAAGCCATCCACATCGCCAAGGACGGCCGCACCAAGGTGCTCGCCAAGATGGCCGAGTCGATCAGCGCTCCGGGAGAACTCAGCCCGCACGCACCCCGCATCGTTTCCGTCAAGATCCCAGCGGATCGCATCGGCGAACTCATCGGGCCCGGCGGCAAGAACATCAAGGGCATCCAGGCCGAGTCCGGCGCCGAGATCAACATCGAGGACGACGGCACCGTTCACATCTACGCCTCCAAGGCGGAAGGTCTGGAGCGCGCCAAGTCGATGATCGAGCGCATGTTCCAGGAGATCGAAGTGGGCAAGGTGTACACCGGCAAGATCGTTTCCATCACCGCCTTCGGCGCGTTCATGGAAGTGCTGCCCGGCAAGGACGGCCTCATCCACGTCTCCGAACTCGCCGAAGGCCGCACCGAGAACGTCGAGGATGTCGTCAAAAAAGGCGAAATCATCACCGCCAAGTGCCTCGGCGTGGACGAAAAAGGCCGCGTGAAAATGTCACGCCGCGCCTGGCTCCGCGACCAGAAGGCCGCCGAAGCCGAAGCCGCCGGAGTTTCCGGTGACTGATCAGGAGCGGCGACACCTGTTGGCACATCCAACCATTCATCAAACCGGCGTCCTCGCAAGGGGATGCCGGTTTTTTCGTGGCGGCGGCTTCCAACCGCCATGACATTTCCCTTCACACAGCGGATTCCCCGCTTCCACCGCCCGGGTTTCATGCTATCGTCCGCTCATGCCAAGCCTGTGCGATCAAATCCCCAATCTCTCAACGGCTGAGAAGCTGGTGGCGATGGAGGCCTTGTGGAGCAGCCTGCATCAGACCTTCGAGGATTCCTCTCCACCAGACTGGCACCGTGAAATCCTGAATCACAGGATGGGATTGATCGAATCTGGACAGGCGGTTTACGAGGACTGGAACCAAGTCAAAAAAGATTTGAGGGAACGAACCGCGTGAGAATCGAGGTCCTCACCCACGCCAAGGAGGATCTCTTCGACGGCTACCTTTTCTATGAACGCCAGCAAGCTGGAATTGGCGATTATTTCCTGGATTCACTCAGCGCGGACATCGAGTCGCTGCTCCTTCATCACGGATACCACCGCCAGTTCTTCGGCTTTTACCGCATGATTGCCCGGGTGTTCCCGTTCTTCATTTATTACCGCGTATCAGGCGAAACGATTTATGTCGATGCCGTGGTGGACCAGAGAAGGAACCCCGCCTCCATCAAACGCCTGCTCCTTCGATTGAAGCAGGGTAGTGGTGACGGCGGCTGATCGAGTGAAGCGAGTGGTCCCCGGCAAGGACGGCCTCATCCACGTCTCCGAACTCGCCGAAGGCCGCACCGAGAACGTCGGGGATGTCGTCAAAAAAGGCGAAATCATCACCGCCAAGTGCCTCGGCGTGGACGAAAAAGGCCGCGTGAAAATGTCGCGCCGCGCCTGGCTCCGCGACCAGAAAGCCGCCGAAGCCGAAGCCGCCGGAGTTTCCGGTGACGGAGATTCCGGCCAAGCCTGACAAAACATTCCAAGCCGGCGTTCCCTCACGGGAGCGCCGGTTTTTTTGTGGGTTGAAAAATCCTTTTGCCTTCCCGGAACCATGTAATTACAGTATCCCCATGAATGCCATCCAGAAACCCGTGCGCATTGGCAACTCCAAGGGTGTCCGTATCCCCGCACACCTTGTGCGTACCTACCATTTGGAGCGGGGCTTTGTGATGAGACCTGTTCAGGAAGGTATTCTGATTGCCCCTGCGAACGATGAAAAACTCAGTCTTGAGGAATCCTTTGCGGCGATGGCCGATGACCAAAGCGACATGAAAATCACCCGCGATTGGGCGGAAAGCGGACTCAGTGATGGCCTCGAAGAAGAAGATTGATGCCCCGCCCGTGGTCCGGCGTTATGAGATCCATCTCGTAAGCCTCGACCCCACGGCAGGACGGGAAACCCGCAAGACCCGCCCCTGCGTCGTGGTGAGTCCCAATGCAATGCACGTCACCGGCATGGCGGTGGTCTGCCCCTTGACTACCTCGTTGCATCCCCAATGGGCGCACCGGCTCCAGATCACCTGCGACTCGAAACCGGCCGAAATCATGGCCGATCAAATCCGCGCCGTCAGCCTCGAAAGATTCGTCAGGCGGATCGACACTCTCAAGCCCGCTGATGCGGAAGCCCTGCGTCACCTCATCGTCCGTCTCTACGCCACGACGTAATCGAACACCGAGGGAAATGGCATCATGGAGGGAGACCAAGGCGCTGGAGATCCTCCTGGTGCAGGGTATTGAGAGCGATTTCCAACCGATCTATCCAGCGATCGGCAAGTTCCGCGCCGCCTTTTTTTTCCTCCGCTTCGTACCACAGAAGCGGATCTTCGATGCATTGTTCAGCTTCCGCCGAAAGCAGCAATTCGCAGTCCAGCTCCCGTCACACCAGGCACCGCTCACGGCACGCGCGGAAATTTCGAGAAATCCGGCGGACGTTTTTCGAGGAACGCCTGTTTCCCCTCGCGGCCTTCCTCGCTCATGTAGTAGAGCAGCGTGGCGTTGCCGGCGAGGTCGAGCAGGCCGATCTGGCCGTCGCAATCGGCGTTGAGGGCGGACTTGAGGCAGCGCAGCGCGAGCGGCGAGTGGACGAGCATTTCGCGGCACCATTTGAGGGTTTCGTTTTCCAACTCCGCGAGCGGGACCACGGTGTTGACGAGGCCCATGTCGAGCGCCTGGTGCGCGTCGTATTGGCGGCAGAGATACCAGATTTCGCGGGCTTTCTTCTGGCCGACGATGCGGGCGAGGTAGCTGGAGCCGAGGCCGCCGTCGAACGAGCCGACTTTCGGGCCGGTCTGGCCGAAGCGCGCGTTGTCCGCGGCAATCGTGAGATCGCAGACGACGTGCAGCACATGGCCGCCGCCGATCGCGTAGCCCGCGACCATGGCGACGACCGGCTTGGGCAGCGAACGGATTTTTTTCTGCAAATCGAGCACGTTGAGGCGCGGGATGCCGTCCTCGCCGATGTATCCGGCATGGCCGCGCACTTTCTGGTCGCCGCCGGAGCAGAACGCCTTGTCGCCCGCGCCGGTGAGGATGATCACGCCGACGACCGGGTTTTCATGGGCCATGTCGAAGGCCTGCAGCAATTCCATCACGGTCTTCGGCCGGAAGGCGTTGCGCACCTCCGGGCGGTTGATGGTGATTTTGGCGATTTTTCCCTCATCCGTGGTTTCATAACGGATGTCCTCGAATTCACGAACGGTCGTCCACATGGACGGACTCTGGATGAGAGGGCGCTGCCGGGCAAGCCTTGTGAGGGAGCTTCGGTGGCAATCAACCTGCTACGGAAGTTTGAACCACGGATGGATAGGGATTCTCACGGATATTCCTGTGAGTTCGTAACTGTTCAGCCACGACATCCAATCCCGTTGGGATTCAGAATTCCACCTGACTGGTTGGGTGAGTTCCATGCTTCTGTCGATTCACACGGAAGCCATCCGGGCAAACCCTCACAATGTTTACATAATCCGTGTCCATCTGAGTTCATCCGTGGTTCATTTTTCCTATTTCAAGGTTCCCCGGATGGACAGGCGGCGATTGATGCCGTAGGACGGCGCGGTGAACGCGTGGCGGAAGGCGGAGGAAACAGTGCGGGATTGCCTGGCAGCGGGCATCGCGGAGTTTGTGGTGTGCGCCGGGGCGCGCAATGCGGCGCTCGTCGAGGCGCTCGCGCGCGCGGAGGTGGCCGGGCGGGCGCGGCTGTGGCGGCACTTCGAGGAACGCAGCGCGGGGTTTTTCGCACTCGGGCGCACGCAACGCAGCGGACAGCCCTGCGCGGTGGTCACCACCAGCGGCACGGCGGTGGCGGAGCTGCTGCCTGCGGTGATCGAGGCGTTCTATCAGAACCGGCCGCTGGTGGCGCTCACCGCCGACCGGCCCGCGGAGTTCCGCGGCACCGGCGCACCGCAGGCGATCGATCAGACGGGCATTTTCGGCAGCCATGCGCAGGATGGCGGGATTTCCACATGGGATGGCCGCGGCCCGCTGCATCTCAACGTGGAGTTGGATGAATCCTTCGCGCCTGACACAGAGGAAACCCCGTGGGGCGAACCCGCTGCGTTCACCCCGGCGCGGGACCGCATCGATGTGGCGGCGCTCGCCCGCTGGCTGCGTGAGGACCACTACCTCGGCTTCACCGTGATGATCGGCGGGTTGGAACCGGACGAACGCGAGGAGGTGTTTCATTTCTGCCGCGACTTCGGCGCGCCGGTCGTCGCCGAGGCCACCAGCGGATTGCGCGAGGCCTTGCAGGGGTTGGAGATCCACGATGCCGACCGCTTCCTGAAAAAGCGTCCGCCGGGGAAAATCCTGCGCCTCGGCGAGGTGCCGAGCGGGCGATTCTGGCGCGATTTGGAAGCGCTGCCGGATGTGGCGGTGTGGTCGGTCTGCCGCAACGGCCTGTCCGGGCTGGCGCGCGCGTCGCAAGTCACCCGCGGCGCGGTGGACCGTGTGCTGCGCGCGCTTGGTGAGGTCGAAGCGGCGGACGACGCGCTTGATCTGCTCGTCGGCGCGTCAAGCCGTGCCGCCCGCATCGATGAGTTGTTAGAAACGCATCCGGACAGCGAACCGGC
>JALOUA010000222.1 GCA_025457625.1 Akkermansiaceae bacterium | reverse complement strand
GATGGGCGAGCTTCCAAGCAGGTTTTCCACGGCGTTGGGCAGTCCGTCGCCATCGAAGTCATCGCCCCGGCCGTTGAGTGTTCCGACCTGTGGGTAGCCGGCGATCCAAGCCGCGAAATCACCGCCGGTGCCGCCGGAGAGCGTGAGGGTGAACGCTTGGAAAACCACTTCGTCCTGAGAATTGTAGCGCTCGATGATGATTGGATAATCGCCCGCCGGGTTGCTGGTGGCGATGATGCCGCTGAGCATGCCGGTCTCAGGATCGAGTGTCAGACCGACCGGCGGCAGGCTGCCGGTGCCAAGCCGGAACAACGCGGGATTGCCGAAGGCCCCGGAGCGGAGTTGGTTCACAAACGCGATGTTGGCGGGCGTGTTGCCGCCGCCGGGCGTCACGCCATCGAGGTTCGGTTCGTCGTCGGTGACGGTGATTTCGAAGGAGCCGGTGAGATATCCCACCGCCTGGGCGGCGAGCATCACGGTTTGCGGTCCATCCGAATCGAGGTCATCCACGGCGGAAACGGTGAAGTTCACGCTGGTTTGGCCTGCGATGAGGGTCACCGAAGCCGGCACGGCGGCCTCGCCCGGGTCGGAGCTCGTCAAGGTGATGATGAGATCGGTTGCCAGCGCCGCGGGGATCGCGACCGTGGCCGTGGCCGCGTTGCTTCCGGCGGTTTCGGCAAAACCGGATGGGGAAACCCCGAGTGTGAGCGCGGGGGTGGAATTGCTGATGGTGTGGCTGCCGAGACCGGTGAAGTCGTCCTGATTGAATTGAATCCACTCGAGCGAGGGATCGAAGGAGTCGTTTGCAATCATGTCGCCCTGCAGCACCTGGGGTTTGCGGCGCAGCGTCTTGTCCACCGTCGAAACACCGCCACCGGTCCATGCGGATCCGGGGTCATTGCCGACTTGGCCGAAACTGTCCGCCACGCCGGTTCCCTTTTTCAGGACGATGGCATCGTTGCCGTTGAAAGTGAGAACACCCGAACTCTGTTGGGCGGTGATCGCGGAGGCCGCGCTGTTCCTGATGACAAAGGTGCCGCCTGCCGGAACGGTGCCTGAGAGGTCGATGAGGCTAGTCGCGCTGGTGCTGCCGTTGTAATAAATTTCGATCTTGTAGGCTTGTGCGGACAGATCCACCGGAGCGTTGGAAGGGTTGTAAATTTCCAGCGCCTTGTTGCTGCTGCTGCCTTCCACATATTCGGAGATGAACAGGTCGCCGGCGGCGCGTGATGCCACCGCCCGCGCGGTGAGCGAGGTGGTCACGCGCCAATTCGCGGCGAGGTTGGCATCCCCGTCACTACTGCCGGTGTAGTAGGCGGACTTGCCGGAGCCGACGCCGCCGATGTTGGGGGTGGCGGCGGTGCTGTTGCCGTAGGCGATTTCATGGACGGGGTTGGCATCCGCATCGCTGAGGAAGATCGCGTCGCCGGAGTTTCCGAGCGGCAGCCAGGCGTCGTATCCGGCATCGAAGAAGGCGGGGTTGTTGCTGGAGATGACCATGCGGCCGTCGGAGGGATCGCCGTCATCGGCGGGGAGCAGCGGGTCTTTGGCGGTGCCGCCGTTGTAAATGACGATCAGCGTGCCGGCGGGAATGTCGTCCCATACCGGAGCATCGAGGAACACGAGCAGGTTGCCGGCCGTGTCCTGGATGTCCCAGAAGGCGAGGCTGCCGGCTTGAAGCGTGAGGATTTCGATCCACTCGGCGGAGCCGCCCGCCGGACCCTGGCTGAACTCATGGATGATCGCCTGGCGGGCGAGCGTGGAGCCGCCGCCGCGCAGGACGAGGCCGCTGGAATAGTTGAATGCCGCGCCGGTCTGCGCCGTGGCGGGCGGGCGGTTGAGCAGGTTGGTGGCCGCGCTGGTGAAGGGCGCGCCGGTGTTGGAGGCATCGGAGACGGTGATCACGCAGCGCCAGAGTTTTCCGGCGAGACCGGGTGAGGCTGTTAGAGCGGACGCGGTGGCTGCCGCCACATCGGTGAAAACCAAGCCATCGGTGCTGGATTGCCATTGGTATTGATAAACGAGTGCATCGTTTTCCGGATCGTTGGCGCTGACGGCATCGACGGAGAGCCCCTCATCGGCGTATCCCTGCGGCCCGGCGCTGAGAGTGGCGGCGGTGATGACCGGCGCCTGGTTGATGACGGAAATCGAGATCGAGGCGGAATTGGCGGCCGCGCCCTCGCTGTCGGTGGCGCGGGCAACCAGCGTGTGGCTGCCGTTGGGCGGGGTGATCGCAAACTCATAGGGCGCGGTGGCATCCGTGCCGACGACATTGCCGTTTTGCAGGAGTTCCACCTGGCTGATGGTGCCGGGAGTGCCGGACTGGGTGAGGTCCGTGGCGTTGACCGCGACGTTGACGACGGCGCCGGGACTGAACACCGCGCCGTTTGCCGGCGAGGTGATTTGCACGAGCGGCGCGGGGTTTGCCGGAGCGGAGGACGTGCCGAAAAGGGTGAGCGTGGCGGCGGTAAGCGTGCCGGTATCCCCGGCACCGGTGTCGGCGATTTTCAAGGTCCAGGTGCCGGCGGAGGACTCGCCCCAATGGCGCACGGAGGAGAAGGTCCAGTTGGAATAGTTGTTGTTGTCGTCGGGGCGTTTCTCGGCGAGCCGGCTGGTCATGCCGCTCGGCGAGGTGAGGGAGATCGCGAGATCGCCGCGGTAGGTGTGGCTGATGGACAGGCGCACGGTGACATGCTCGACGCGCAGGCTGGTTGCGGAGAAATCAAACGGGCGGCTGATGCCGGTGGTGTTGTTGTCCGGGATCGCAACCGACAGCCCGGTCTGTGAGAGCGGCGCGGACTGCTGGCTTGTTAGATTGACCCAGCCATCGGCGAGGCCGGCCGCCGCGGTGGCGTCGATCAGGCCGGCGCCGAAGTTGTGGTTGAAGGGGATGCCCGCGCCGTTGTTGGTCCAGTCGGCATCGGCGGGTTTGATTTTGAAAGCCGAGCGGATCAGGATTTCCTGCACGTCGCGCCAGCCGAGATTGGGATTTTTCTCCAGCATCAGCGCGACCACACCGGCGGCGGTGGGAGTGGCGGACGAGGTGCCGCCGAAGGTGCTGGTGTAGTCGCCGCTGCTGTAGCCGGCCGTGCCGCTGCGGTCGGTGGTGGTGATGCCGGTGCCGCCGCTGGAGGGGGCGACGACGACCACGTTGGCACCGGGCTCGCTGTAGGAAGCGCGGTTGCCGCTGCTGGTGCTGGCGCCGATGGCGATGGTGTGGATGGAGTTCGCGTAGCCGTCGTAATTCGAGTTGTCGGAGGATTCGCCGCCGTTGCCGCCGGCCCAGAGGAAGATGGTGCCCCTGCCGCCGCGGCCGCTGGTGGTGGCGTTCTCCAGGGCGGCGGCTGTTAGGGACTCGGGGCCTTCAAGGACCTTTCCGGTATCGCCGGGCCCCCAACTGTTGCTCTTGATTTGAATGATGTCGTTGCTCCACGCCATCGCCTCGGCTTCCTGGGCGTCGGTGACGCTGCCCGCGATCAAGCGCAGGCCGACGAGGGTGGACTCCGGCGCGCTGCCGGAAACGCCGAGGCTGTTGTTGCCGCGCGCGCCCGCATTGCCGGCGCAGGCGGTGCCGTGGTCGTCGCCGGTGCCGGGGTTGGGATCGGAATCGTTGCCGTTCCAGTCCTTGTCATTGGCGGTATCGACATTGGTCGCCAGATCCGGATGGGCGGTTTGCAGGCCGTCATCGATGATGCCGATGCGGATGCCCGCGCCGCGGATGCCGGGGTTCGGGTAGTTCCAGACGGATTCCACGTTGATGTGGGTGCGGGTGGAACTGGTGTTTTTGAGGTGCCATTGCTGGGCGATGAGCGTGTCATTGGGCATCGCGCGCTTTTCATGTTGGACGGCGAGCAGGACATCGGCCGACGGATGTCCGGAGGCGCGGAGGCGGTCCATCGCATCGAGTGCCGCGAAAGGATCGGCGGCGGCGAGCACGGCCCAGCCAGGCGCGTAATCCGGCAGGTCCTTGATTTCCACCGCGGCGGCACGCGCCACCACCTTCGGGTCGGCGCCATCAAGCCGGACGCGCAGATCCGGCGTGACGATCCGGCGCGTGGTCTCACCGCGCGGCTCGCCGCCGGGATAAACGACAGGCAAGGCACCGAGATCCCCGAGACGCTGCGGCAGGGTTTCTTCGGTCGCCGGGGGATTGAGTTTCACCAGGGTTTCCCTGCCATCCGCATCGCGCAGCATGCCTTCATCGAGGGCGAGCACGAATCGACGGCCGTCGTCATCCGCCAACTGCCATGAGCGTTGGGAATCCACCGGCTTGCGGGCGGTTTTCGGTTCGCGTGGGGGACGCGCGGCGGGCATTGTGTGAAGGTTGCCGGTCGTCTGCGCGGTTGCCGCCGCCGTTGGCGGGCGTTCGCCGTTTTTCACTGCGGCTGGCGTTTCACGCGGCGTGCCCCATTGCAACAGGACCATTCCCGCGAAAAGAAGGCTGCCGATGTAGATGAGTCCTTTGCGGGGGAATTGGGATGAGTGCATTCGGGCTGAAGATCCGCCGCATGCTGGTGTTGCGGCGGGTGTCACGCAAGATGAGATTCAAGAGAGCGCTTTGAGTGGCTTGAAAATCAGCCGGAAAGCTGGAAAGCCGGCATCATGAAAAAGACGATGGATCTTCCAGAAGATTGGATCCGGGAAATGAAATTCCGGTCGGCGAGGGAAGGGCGCAATCCGCGTGAAGTTGCCGAAGAGGCGCTCCGGAGGGGTTGGGCGGCAGCCTCTTCTTCGGCACCGCCGGGGGCACGTCATCGGCTCCGCTTGCCGATCATTCCGGCTTCACCGGGTGCAAGACCTTTTGAACTGACTGGCGAGCGCCTGATGGAACTGGAATGGGAAGCGGAAATGATGGATGGATGCATGCCTCGTCAGACTTTCCACATCTCTTTGAGTCGAGGTTTTTGAGTTTCCCTGGCGTTCTTGGCGTCTTGGCGGTGATGAAATCCCGGATTCAGATGCGTCAGCCCTACCCCGGGGCGGTTGACAGCGCCAGCGCCCGCGGCTTTGCTCGCCGCGATGTCGCCCGACTCCCAACAGGACTTTGCGCTCGCGTTTCTGAGCATCCTCTTCGAAGGGGCGCCGTTCATCCTGCTCGGCACTCTGGTCAGCGGCTTCATCGACATTTACCTGCCGGCCGGGACGATGGACCGCTTCCTGCCGAAAAACCGCAACCTGGCGGTGGTCGTGGCCGGGTTGCTGGGCGCGGTGTTTCCCGTCTGCGAGTGCGCGGTGGTGCCGGTGATCCGCCGCCTGGTGAAAAAAGGCCTGCCCGTTTCCTGCGCGCTCACCTACATGCTTGCCGCGCCGATCGTCAACCCGATCACCGCGCTGAGCACATGGAAAGCCTTTCAAGGCCAGAACGCGGCGATGATGACGAGTTCGCGGCTGTTGCTCGGCTTTCTGATCGCGGTGGCGGTGGGCCTGATCGTTTCACGACTGCCGCTGGCGATGGTGCTCAAGGAAAAGCTCGTGAAGTCGATCGAAGAACCGGAGCCCGAACACGGGCACGATCACGGGCATGGTGAATGCTGCGGACATGACCACGATCACGATCACGAATCGTGCGGCGGTCACAGGCCGCCTTCACAGGCCGATCAGGACAACCGTCTGGTGGCGGCGTTCCGATCCGCGTTGAAGGACTTTGTGGAGGTGGGAGTGTATTTCGCGATTGGTGTCTCCATCACCGCGCTCTTCAACACCGGCATCGCCCCCGGCGCGGTGTGGCTGGACGGACTTGCCGGCAGTGCGGTGGGATCGCCCGCCGCGTTGATGGCGCTGGCCTTCATCCTCAGCCTGTGCAGCACTTCGGACGCCTTCATCGCCGCCACGCTCGACAAGTTCTCCTGGGGCGCGAAGCTCGCTTTCCTCACGTTCGGCCCGATGATGGATGTGAAACTCATCTTCCTCTATCAGACCGTGATGCGCAAAAACTTCATCATCGCGCTGGCGCTCGGTTTGTT
>JALOUA010000221.1 GCA_025457625.1 Akkermansiaceae bacterium | reverse complement strand
TGTCTGGGCGGAAGATGTGAACCGGGCGCTTGGATAATAAAGCCGCCGATCAGAGCAGTTCCAGCACCCGTGCGAGGTGCTCGTCCGGCTTCACCTTCGGCAGCACGGCTTTGATGATGCCATCCGGTCCGATGATGAAGGTTGTGCGTTCGGTGCCCATGTGGGTTTTGCCATACATGCTTTTCTCCACCCACACGCCGTAGGCTTCGACGATCCTGTGGTCCTCGTCGCTGAGGATGGGGAAGGGCAGCTGGTGCTTTTTGATGAATTTCTCGTGGCTCTTGATGGGGTCGGTGCTCACGCCGAAAACTTGCGCCTTGGCGGAAATGTCGCTCCATCCGTCGCGCAGCGCGCAGGCCTGCTTCGTGCAGCCGGGGGTATCATCCTTCGGATAGAAATACAGCACCACCGTTTCTCCCTTCAGATCGGCGAGTTGGACGGTGGTCGGTGATGAATACGGCCCGCCGACGGCTTGGGCGGAGAATGCGGGGGCTTTGGTTCCGGGTGGAAGTTGTGAATTCATGGAATTGGAATCCGATCTTCGACGCGATGCCCAGGAAATCAAGCGGCCGCACCAACCATTCCGCAGCCTCCTGGTCAGCAAGGTGGCGACCGCACGGATTTCCGGGAATCTGTCTGGCGAAATCCCGTGAATTCACGAAATCCCGCGACCCAATCTCACTCTGCCGCATCATTTCCACCTATTGGAAATCAATCCGTTGAGTAAAATGCAAGGGACCTGGCACGGGATCGGCAAAAGGAAATGGCACGCCGCCCGGAACGACTCCCACGCGGCGAACCCCAACCCACAACCCAACCAAACCATGAATCCGACCATCGAAAAGGAAACCCAACTCAACGGCGTCAACGTCACCCGTCTCAACCAGACCATCGGGGCCGTCAAACAGGACCCGTCCATCGCCGCCTTCAAGTTCCGCACCCGCAACCGCTGGCACGACGGCGGCTACAATGTGGCCACCATCGATACCTTCCACGGCACGTGTCAGGAAATGACGCACAAGAACGCATTCACACTGCCTGCCGACGAACCGCCGGTGCTGCTCGGCGAGGACAAGGGGCCGAACCCGGTCGAATACGTGCTCGCCGGGCTTTCCGGCTGCATGACCACCACGCTGGCCTATCATGCCGCAGGCCGCGGCCACAAAATCGAGGCCATCCGCAGCGAGTTCGAAGGCGACATCGACCTTCGCGGACTGCTCGACATCGACCCGGATGTGCGCAGCGGCTATCGCGAGATCCGCGTCAAGTTCAAGGTCAAGGGCGACATCGACGAGGCCACCATCAGGGAACTCGTCCGCAAGTCGCCGGTCTTCGACACGCTCGCCAATCCGGTGCGCATCGTCGTGGATGTGGAAAAGCTGTGACTGCGGGTCACGCCGCATCCCGCGGGGCGGTCGGGGGTCCCGGCCGCCCCGTTCTTTGGCATGTGATTGATGCTTGGCGTCGGTGCCGGCTGCGGCTATCGGCAGGCATGCGCAACGACATTGAGCGGATCCTGATCGACGAGGAGGTGATCGAGAAACGCCTGGACGGGATGGCGGCGGACATCGAGCGGGAATTCCCGCCCGGTCCGCTGGTGGTGGTCATTTTGCTGAAAGGCGCGCTGGTATTCGCGGCTGACTTGTTGCGGCGCGTGCCACGGGTGCTTGAAATCGAGTGTCTCAACGTGGCCAGCTATCACGGAGGCTTGGAAAGCAGCGGCAGAGTGGATTTTCTCGACCGGCATTTCCCCGAGGTGAAGGGCCAGCACGTCTTGCTGCTAGACGACATCCTGGACACCGGCCGCACGCTGCATGCGGTGAACGAGCGGCTGATGGAAGAAGGCGCGGTGGCGGTGCACACCGCCGTGCTGCTGGCCAAGGACAAGCCGCGATCCGAGGAGGTGAGCGCGGATTATGTGGGTTTTGAAATCGGCGATGAGTTCGTGGTCGGCTACGGCCTCGATTATCAGGGAAAATACCGGAATCTGCCCTACGTCGGCGTGCTCAAGATGCCCGCTGTGAAATGATCGTCGGAGTTCAACCTTCAGGTTGCTCTTTCCGAAGAGCACGGTGAACCGTGAACTCCGGACAGTCTCCCGGTGCTTCCGGCAATCACCATTGGCAATCGGTTTATACCAGCTTCCAGCCCATGCTGGCGTTGATCTTGTCCACGATTTGGCGGCGGCGGATTCGTGCCACGGATCCGCGCTTCTTGGTCAGTTTGCTTTTTTCGACGAGCCACAGCGCGTCGCAACGGCACAGGGTTTCCCAATCGAGACCGTCCGCACCGTTGAGGCGGACTTCGGTTTCCCTGGGCGGCCGGTCGGGCCGCCTCGTGGTGCAGAACAGGACGTTCACCCACTCGGCGCGGGCCACCCGGTCGGGATGCGAGACGATGACAGCCGGATGCGGACCGGCATCGCCAAAATCGTAGGTGTAGATGTCCCAGGGCTTCATACCTCTGCCGGCGAAGGGACGCGGAGCTTGCGGGCCAGTTTGGCCTCCTCTTTGTTTTCGGCTTGGGAGTAAAGATGTTTGAGACTGCCTTCCGGGAAAATTTCGCCTTCCGTTTCCTGCAATTTCCGCAGGGCGGCCCGCACCACTTCGGATGCGTTGTTGTAGCGGCCCGACTCAATCAACTGCCGGATGAAACCTTCCCAATGGTCAGTGAGTGCGACATTCATGAATGGCAATAAATAGCAACTAGTGACATGCGTCAAGTTCCGAGACGCTTGAACATCGGGATGACCGGCGTTTGGCGGCCCGGATCGCCAAGCCTAGATTGGAAAAAGGAACCGCAGATGGACGCAGATAAACGCAGATGAAGAATGGGTTGGATGGATTTTCAATTTCACACGTCGGGTTGCTTGTCGCGTTTGCATAAGGTTCTCAAGATTGACGTCCATCTGCGTTCATCTGCGGTTCATTTCTCTTTATTGGCTGACGGCTGGCATGCGCGAGGACATTGCGCGGGAATTCCCGACGGGACCGCTGGCAGTGATCATCCGCGCTCGCCGTGCACGCCACCGTGCTGCTGGCCAAGGACAAGCCGCGATCCGAAGAGGTCAGCGCGGATTACGTGGGTTTTGAAATTGGCGACGAGTTCGTGGTCGGCTACGGCCTTGATTATCAGGGGAAATACCGCAATCTCCCCTACGTCGGCGTGCTCAAGATATCCACCACCGGATGAGCCGGCGATTGCGGATTTCCCTATTGCCCGAATCCTCCGGGCCTGCGAATTTCAACCCGTCCAGACCCCAAATCCATGTCATACCTGTCGAACATCCCGAAAGTCCGTTACGAGGGCCCGTCCTCCAAAAACCCATTCGCATTCAAGCATTACAACCCCGACGAGTTGGTGGACGGGAAATCCATGCGCGACCACATGCGCTTCGCCGCCGCCTATTGGCACGTCATGCGCAACGGCCTGGCCGATCCCTTCGGCGGCCCCACCGCGCTGATGCCCTGGGACGACCAGTCCGACAGCCTCGACAACGCGCTCAAGCGCGCCGACGTCTTCTTCGAGTTCCTCGACAAGATCGACATCGATTACTACTGCTTCCACGACCGCGACATCGCGCCGGAGTTGAACCACCTCGCCCAGTCCAACGCCGCACTCGAAAAGGTGACCGACCACCTGTTGGGTTTGCAAAAGGCGCACGACAAGAAGCTGCTGTGGGGCACCGCCTGCCTGTTCTCGCATCCGCGCTACGCGCAGGGTGCGGGCACCTCGCCGAGCGCCGATGTCTTCGCCTACGGCGCGGCGCAGGTGAAGGCGGCGATGGACGCCACGCTCAAGCTCGGCGGCGAAGGTTATACCTTCTGGGGCGGCCGCGAAGGTTATGCCACGCTGCTCAACACCGACATGAAACGCGAGCTCGACCACCTCGCCGCCTTGCTCTGGCTGGCGGTGGATTACGCGAAGAAGATCGGCTTTACCGGACAGTTCTACATCGAGCCGAAACCGCGCGAACCCTCCACCCACCAGTATGACTCCGATGCGGCGGCCTGCCTCAACTTCCTGCGTCAATACGGGCTGATGGACCACTTCAAACTCAACATCGAGACCAACCACGCCACGCTCGCCGGCCACACCATGGTTCACGAACTCACCGTGGCCATCGACGCCGGCGCGCTCGGCTCCATCGACGCCAACCAGGGCGACGAACTGATCGGCTGGGACACCGACGAATTCCCGACGGATCTTTATCTGACGACTTCGATCATGCTCAAGGTGCTCGAAATGGGCGGCTTCACCACCGGCGGCCTCAACTTCGATGCCAAGCGCCGCCGCGAGTCGCACGAGCCGGAGGATCTCTTCCACGCCCACATCGGCGGCATGGACGCCTTCGCCCGCGGGCTCAAGGCCGCCGCCGCCATCCGTGCCGACGGCCGCCTCGCCGGCTTTGTCGCGAATCGTTATGCGACATGGAACGATGGCATCGGCGCGAAGATCGAGCGCAAGTCCGTCACGCTGGAGCAAGTCGCCGCGCATGCGCTTGCCGCGCCGGAACCCGTGCTCGCCTCCGGCCGCCAGGAAATGCTCAAGAACCTCGTCAACGAGTTCATCTGAGGCGGCAGAGGATTCCGGAGCCTGCTGAGGGTGGCTCAAGCCCGCGCGACGTAGAACAGGATGGCGCTGCCGCCGTATTCCCGGCGGTCGATCAATGTGAATTCATCGGCGGCAGGCGGGCTTTGATTGGCGGAAATCTCGGCGATCAGCCAGCCGTCCGGCGCGAGGCGCGGGGCCAGCAGCCTGCTTTTGAGCAAAGCCCCGATGGGGTCCTTGTCACCGTGGTGTTTCCAATACGGCGGATCGGCGAAAATGAGATCGTAGCTGGCGGTGTCGCGCTTGAGAAAGGAGGCGACATCCGATTTCACCGCGCGGCCGCCATCGAGACGGGTTTTGGCGAGGTTTTCCGTGATCACCGTGCAGGCTTGCCGGTTTTCATCCACAAAAACACAAGACGCCGCGCCACGGCTGAGCGCCTCCAGGCCGATGGCACCCGAACCGGCGAACAAATCAAGCACGCGCGCGTTTTCCACCCGTCCGGCGAGGATCGAGAAAACCGCCTGCCGCACGAAGTCCGTGGTCGGCCGCGCCACCGCCGCAGGGACCTTGATGGCGATGCGGCCCGCGCTGCCGGCGATGATTCTCATGCGGGATGCATACCGGCTGCCCGCGGAAAGGAAACACCGAAGTGCCGGTGGCGCGTGTGGCACAGGCCCTTGCCGTGCGGCGTCAATTCGCGGGATTCCACCAGCCGTTGTTTTCCTCCGGGCCGAACCATCCGAGATCGTGACTTCCTGCATCACCGCCATGGGGATTGGCGCCCGCGCCGGATCGGTTCATGATCTCCGTGCTGACGCTGCCGTCGCACCAGGCCACCAGCGCCCTGCCATTGGCGCGGAAATGCACGCTCGGTGAGGGCCGCTCGCCCGAGGGACCTGAACCATAATCCCAGAACGGCGGTTCGCAGTAGGGATACTCCTGAAGCCCGGATGCGCGCGCATATGCCGTGGTGGCGAACATCACGGTGCGTGACGGATTTCCCACGTTGGCCTGCCGTTGCGAGACACGCAGGTAGGTGCTGGCATGATAGCCCCCGCCCGGCAGTCCGCCGATGTAGGCGGCATTGTAGCCATAGCCGCCGGTGCCGTTCTCAAAACTCGACGAACCCTCGGCCATCGCGCGGAACAGGGGACAGGTGGTCACCTGCATGCTTTTGCCCAGATATGGCGACAGGAATCCGCGCGTCGGATCGAAGCTCGCGCCGGACGAGGACCGGGCGCCGTGCCAGCGGCGGTTGTTGAAACGATCGTCCGCGGGACAATACACGCCATGATCCGCGAGATAGCATGTGTTGGCGGCGGCCAGCGAGCGGAGCGGCGGCCAGCGAGCGGAGGTTCGCCGCGCTTTGCACAATGCGCGCGGAGGTCACCATGCGCCGTCCGCCGGAATAGGCGATCACCGCCAGCGCCGCGACCACCACCACGACGATCATCGTCTCCATCAGGGTGAAACCCGCCGCGCGGTTTTTGTTGATTGCCGTGATCATGGATTCGGATCGCTTGTGATTTTCACGCGATAAAACCGGCGGTCGTTGCTCGTGAGCGGCACATCGTCGCGCACGGTCACCTTGCGCAGCACGCCGATGCTTGCGATGGGCGAGGCGCTTGTCTCCACGATCACCGGAGCGTGGCCTCCAAGCGGCGCGAGCGGCGCGCCGGCGCCGCCGCGCGCGAGGCCCGTCCATCCGCCAGCCGCAAGCGTGGTGGAAAACTGCACTTCATATGTCAGATCCGCCAGCCGTTCGTCACGTGTGAACTCCAGCTCCGCGAAGGTGTCCACGCCATCCCGGACCATGCGCAGCTTTGGAAGGCCTGCCGCCGGCTCATGCAGCCATGGCAGGCGGGCAAAGGCGTATTCCAGCAGGTTCGGAACGCCGTCGCCATCGGGGTCATGCTCCATGCCGCGCTGGTCCGCGGGCAGCTTATCTAACAACGGCCAGTCCGCGTAGTTCATCATCGCGGAAATTCCGCCGATGGCCTCCAGATCGAAGCCGCCGGAGCCGGAGGTTTTCCACGGATCGTAAACCGGGTTGCCAAGACCATCGGCAAACGAGCCGTTGCCGGGAATGTCCACGATGCGGATGTGGGTGATCCGTTCCAATCCCACCGAGGCGAGATCAAACGGCGTTCCCCACGAGTCGCCATTCGAGTTCACATGTTTGCCGGCGAGGTTGAACAGATCGGTGGCGTTGATGGATCCGAACGGGCCGGCGGCCGCCGGCGTGAGCGAGACGGATGGAAAGCGCGTGAAATTCTCCCCGTCCGCCGACACTTCGACATGGGCCAGTTCCGCGAAGACCCCACCCGCTCCCGTGCCGCTGTCATTGCCGCCGGAGATGTATCCGTTCTCAAACACCACGAAGTCCGCTCCTGTTAAATCATGGACCGGCCGCGCGAGTTCCAGCGTGATGGTTCCCGGGGGATCGCCCGCGGCGATGGCGGCGGCGCCCATATCACCCAGAGAGACGACATCGAAGTTGTCACCCTTCACCTCACCCAGCGCGAGTGCCGGATTCGAGAACGAGCTTGAGATCAGCTCCGGAGGTGGCGGGGGGACGTAATCCACCACATTCGCCGCCCAGGCGAAGAACAACGGATTCACGTAGTTGCCCGGGTTATCAATCAGCGGCTCACCCTCGTCATCGAGGCCCGCGATAATTCTCGCCTTGCCGTCGCCGTGGGGGCCGGTGAAGCCCGGCACCGGCGCGTCATGGGGATTGGCCGGGTCGTCGGAGGCGGTGGAATACGGCCCCGCGGCAAGCGGCGGCGGGGCCGCGCAAATGACCGCGGCCGCCACGCTCGCGGCCCGGACCGGGAAGTTGAAGTGCATGGCGGCGGACCTGCGGTTTCAGCGTTTCCTCCGCAGCAACAAGCCGAGGCCGGTGATGGCGATGCACAGCGACGACGGCTCCGGAACCGCCAGGAAGTGATCCATCGCGAAATACGACGGCGTGTTCATGCCGAGGGGTCCTGTGTCCGAGGAACTCAGGCTCATTTCCAGCCGGTCCGGGCTGCCGAGCGGCGTGAAATCGACGTAGCGCCAGTTGTTGACGATGTAATCGAGCGCGTTGTTTTCCGCACGGAAATCCGCGAGATAGAATTCCACCATACCGGTGGGGTTCAACCCGGCGAAGCCCTCGATGGTGAGCTTGAACCAATCCGGATCATTGCCGGTGGGGCCGCCGAATTTCTTGGAGCCGAAATCCCCGCCGTTCTGCATGTCGAGCGCCGCCCAGGTGGTGTTGGTGAAGTAGGCGCCGAGACCCGTCAGGTCGGTCACCGCTTCAAATCGCACATGGGTGGTGATGGCCTCGTAAGTCGAGTAATAGCCGACGGCGTAGTTGGACGATCCGCCGAAGCCGCCGCCGGTGATGGCGCTGTATTGATTCGGGAAGCCCTGGGTGGTGTTGTCCGTGCGGTTGGAAATCGCAAAGCCGGACCACGATCCGAAATCCGCGTCGTAATTGTTGTTGAAGGTGACTTGGTCGACGACGAAGCCGCCGCTGCCATCCGAGCCGTTCAGGAATCCGGCCCCCGGCAGCGGCACGGACTCGAAGGTGATCACCGAGGCCATGGCCGACGCCCCTGCGATGAGGAGGGCGGCCGCGGCAGTGATTGCTGTGTGTTTCATTGGTTTCTCTTCTGGTGGGGGTTTGCCACGAAGAGAGGACCGGGTTTCCCCGGCCTTCTCCCGCCGGTCCTTTTTCGCGAAGGACCACTGATCCCGTTTCGCCGGTAAAACCGGCTCGCGGGTGACGAGCGACGAGGGGGCAAGTATTCGGACTTCCGGCTTCCGCATCCCCTGCCCCGCCGGTCTCAGGACGAGCGGGATGTGGGGGCTTCGCAAACCGGTCACCGCAGCGCGACTGTCCCGGATTTTCACCGGATTCCATGACGCCCTCGTGGTTGGTCGGGGACATGCCTGCCAGCCAGAGCGTGGCAAGGCAAGTCGAAAGCCCGCCGGATGGAGGGATCAGAGGATTCGCGCAGGCAATGACGCCGGACGCGGATGGCCCGCCATCCCGCGCGATTCAAACCCGCTCCCCGAAATCGCCACGGTTTCCATCACCATCCGGAGCCGCCAGAACCTGAAAAATCATGCACCTTTGCGGGATCTGACATTGCCAAACCACCGGCTACGGCATTACATGGTGTGGACATTGCCGAATTGACCTGGCGAGACCGGCATCACGCATGAACCCACCCGACATCACACCGCCGCAAAAAACCGAAATCGCCGCCATGGAGCCGTTCCATGGGTTGACTCTGGAGTCCGTCATGGTGATTACCGATGACAACCAAGCCGCGCGCGCGCGCGACGAGCTGTTCAGCTCCGCGGTGGTCGGATTTGACACCGAATCGAAACCCACCTTCCGCAAGGGTCAGAAATCCACCGGACCGCATGTCTTCCAGTTCGCCACCCTCGAGCGCGCCTTCATCTTCCGGCCACACCTTTCCAACAGCACGGACACCATTCTGGAGCTCCTCATGTCCGCCCGGCTGACCAAGGTCGGCTTTGATCTCAAAGGCGACCTCAGCCAGATTTCCCGGCGCTTCGGCGTCCAGCCCGACGCGGTCGTCGATCTCGGACGCTCGTTCCGGCAACTCGGCTACCGCAACACCATCGGCGCCACCACCGCCGTGGCCATGTTGTTCGGCCGCAGGCTCCACAAGTCCAAGTCCATCACCACTTCCAACTGGGCGGCCGACGAGTTGAGCGAACGGCAGCTCCTCTACGCGGCCAACGACGCCTACGCCGCGATCCGGGTTTTCCACGCCTTGGCGGAAGTCGGAGATTAATTAAGAAATCCGTAGAATAAGCGCTTGCAGGGTCGCGATTTTGGGGTATCAAGGGCCGTGATGAAAACCATCCTGTTGACCGCTCTAACAATCGCCGCCGCGCTCTCCAGCTCCTGCAACACCTTCATCGGCATGGGCCGTGACATGCGGATCGCTGGCGAAGGCATGGAACGCACCGCCGAAAAAGCCTACAAAGGCACCGGTGGTGGCGGAAACGAGCCCACCACCGATGCGGGCGCACCCATTTACTGACGGAGCGAACGACCGCTCCCCGCCGGCAGCCCGCACGGCTCAATACGCCCGCCAGAAGAGCAAGGCGCAGACCAGCGTGGTGATGCCATATCCCAGACCGGCCAGCGACAACATCGTCCAGCGTTGTTTGGTGGCGGTCACCCACTCCACCGCATCGCGGAACAAATACGGCATGCCGACCCAGAACATCGACGCGGTCAGCAACGCATAGGCATAAACCGGCACCAGCAGGCGGGTTCCGGGATCCTTGAGAAACGCCGATTCGAGCAGCGGCGAGGCCGCCATCAGTCCCACCACGCCAAGCGCGCGCACCGCGAGGAAGTCGCGCACGCTGGTCGCCACCAGGAACATCGAAACCGGCACCAGGATCCGCAGGACCGGCTTGGCGCCGTTGAATTCCCCCAGATCCATGGCCAGCGCGCTGATCATGCCCATGCCATCCGGCGCGATGAGCAGCCAGAACCAGGCCAGCCCGATCCCGAGCAAAACCTGCCCGAGCACCTGGTTGCGCGGGAATTTTTTCAGGAAACCCCGCACCATGTCCGGTTTGGCCAGCATCAGCGCATGGCAACCGATCAGCCAGACGGCCAGCACGATGCCCACCGTGAAAAGCGACAGATGTTCGTAAGGGTGCATCGGATCCATGCCGCACCGGGACTAGGGCCCCGCGCCGCAACATTCAAGCGCCATCTCGGGCGGGCATGCGTGGTTCTGCCAGTGAGGGAAATCGTATTGGGCCCCGCAGGGCACTAACGGCTGCTTTCCCATGGCAAGCGCAGGACATGTAGAGGCCGCTCTCACGAGTGGCAGCCCGAATGGGTGGGATCCTCGGTTCAGTTCGCGGTTGGCGGCGACCAGTCGAGGGCCTTTGACCCTCGCTGGAATGGTTTGCCCCGTTGGCGCGGGTTTGTATGGGCCAACGGCCCATTCCACAGAATAAAGTCCCAATCAAAAACGGGCCAATCTTCAGTGTATGGGCCAACGGCCCATTCCATCCCAGCCTGGGGCACCGCCCCAGGAAAGGTGGTGAAATGAGAACCGAGGGCTGTAAGCCCGCCCCATCGGTCAGTCCCACACATAGCGTTCATCATATTCAACTCCGTATTTGGTGAGAAACGCACGGTATTCCTCTTGGAATGTCCGCGTTCGGTGATGCTCTTCCTGAGTGTCGATGTAATGCCTCAACGCATCCAAATCCGAGGGGCCGACGGAAAACGCGCCGTATCCGCGTTGCCATGCAAAACTTGCCAATGCAGGTGCTTGAGTCTTCAGCCACTTGGAGGATGAGGTTTTCAGTTCCTCGACGAGTTTTGCCGTGGTCACGGTGCGGGAGAAGCGGATCGCAAGATGCACATGATCCGCAACGCCGCCAACACGGTAGCATTCGCAATCCGCGTTTCTGGCCACCGTGGCGAGATAGGCATGAAGCGCGGGCCGCACGGTGGCATCCAGAACAGGCGCGCGGTCTTTGGTGCTGAATACGACTTGGATCAGGAGGAATGAAAGCGATTGTGGCATGGCGGCGATGATGAGTCGGGCCTTCAGCCCTCATAAGACTTCGGGCTCAAGGCCTGGGGCGATGCCCCAGGCTGGGATGGCAGTGCGCCGTTGGCGCGGAAATCTTGCGGGCCAAGGGCCCAACGCAATCCCAGCCTAGGCCAACGGCCTAGGGTTCGGATCGTGAAGATCTTCAAGGGCTGAAAGCCCGGTTCATCGGGTTGCGCGATCATGGAGGCCTGGGGCGCTGCCCCAGGCTGGGATGGCGGTGCGCCGTTGGCGCGGAAATCCGACGGGCCAAGGGCCCAACGCAATCCCAGCCTAGGCCAACGGCCTAGCCCGCATTTCTCACACGGTGATTCGGAACGATAAAAACAGCCTGTTTCTAACAGTTTTCTGCCCTGTTTTTCCAGTGGTTTGCACGAGACCGGC
>JALOUA010000220.1 GCA_025457625.1 Akkermansiaceae bacterium | reverse complement strand
GCTGTGGATGGAGGTGAGGCTGCGGTCGAGAATCTGGCTGGTCAGCTCGATGGGCTGCTCGCTGATCGTGATCGACACCGTGCCAAGGTTGCTCGTGAACGCGCCATCACTGACCGCAAACTGGAATTGATCGGTGCCCGACCCACGCGGCGTGTAGGTGAGGTTGGGCGCGGTGCCGGAAAGGGAACCCATCGAGGGAGCGTTGACGATGGTGTAGACTAGCGCGTCTCCATTGGCATCACTGGCGGCCAAGGTAATCGGCACGGCGGTGTATTTATCGGTGATGACGGTTTGACCGATGGCGACGGGGGCCTGGTTGACCGGAGCGGCCAATTCCACATATTGGGAAACTTCCGCGGATGAGGCGCTTTGCAAACCCGCCGTGTTCACCGCCTTCAGCGAGAAATAATAGGTCTGGCCCTCCTGCAAGCCGCTCAGCGTGGCGCTCGTCACATTGCCGGTGGCCTGCGTGCTGCTGTAATTTCCCGGGCTGGTGCCGTAGCTGATCAGATAGCCGGCAATGTCAGGCTCCGGATTGGGATTCCATGCCAGGTTCACTGCGGCGGCCTCCACACTTTGGCCAATGGCCCCGAGGCACAGCAGGGCGGCGAACAGTTGATGATACCATTCAGTCGGAATTCTGTGGCGAATTTCCAAGGGATGGCGGGACACAAGGGCGCGTTGCTGCGCGACCTCGCACGGATTGGCCGGGACGGCCAAGCGGCTGGTTTTCATGGCTGGTTGTAAGGGTGAGCAGTGGGAACAACTCCCCCCGTCGGGATCCTGGAAAAAGGGACGTTTCCAGGAGACGGACAACCGGGTGCGGGATCTTGGCGCGGGCCGGCTTTTGATGGCCGGTGGGCCGCTCCGTTTCGGGATGCATCCCGCCTCAGGTTGCCTGAAGTGCGCAAGGGACACGCAAGTCAGGTGGAATTTCAGGGCGATTCAAATGACACGAGGGCCCTTTGGATCTATTTGATGTGGACAGCAGTAGGAGTCTGGATGAGCACCAAAACCCTAGCGGGCCTTGATGTTTTTAGAAATATGAAATTACGGATGCCCTTACAAGAAGTTTTTTAAATTATTTTTGAACGGTTTATAATCTTGTCTGTCGTTGACAGCAAAGCCGGTGATTTTCGAGGGCCAGAGCAGGGGGAAATCACGACCATCCATCCGCATGCGTGCCCGATGGTTCGGCCGCCGGGTGGAGCCGGTGTTGGGGATGAGGCGGATTCCCGGATGGTCGTTGCAAACGATTTACCAAACCCGATTGTCCTTTGCCGCCGATTCACATGCCCAGATCCGTCGGACCGAGTCACCACAGCGCCTTCGGATTCCATGAACGCCTCCACCTTCCCCGGCCGCATCGCCTGATCCATCCATGTGGGCCACCCCGTCCGAACTTCCCACCCGTCTCGACCACTCGGAAACCCGCCACCTTGCCCAAAGCCGCCCTTCGGGAAATCATCTCCCGCGCCTACCGCCCGATCCTCGCGTTGCTCAATCATGGGCGTTGACCTCGCCGAGCAGTTCTTCGGCGACTCGATCACCATGCCCCATCATCCCCGCAGGATCCTTTCGATCTGCCGCCGATGGATCCCGTGGTGCGAGGATGCCAGCGCGAGCCAGCCATGCGCGTCGAGCGGACCGAACCACGGATGGATGTGCCGTGCGGTGGTTTTGAAATCCCGGATCTGCCCGACCGTTGCGAGCAGATGGTCGCAGGATTTCCGATAGGCGTCGAGCACCCCGGCAGTGACGGCCGGATCGGGTTTGACCGCGGCGGTGCTTACCTCGCCTTCGGGCACGCGTCCTGCCGCGAGTGTCTCCAACACGCCGGAAATCCCGTGATGCACGATCCGAAGATGGTCGAGCGTCATCAGCACCGACCAATGCCGGCTGCTGTCCTCCAGTCCCGGCGGACGTTCGATCAACACCCGTCGGGAAAGCGTGGGCGCGTCCCTGCCTTCGATCATTTGCAGGATGGCTTCGCGCTCCGAGACGAAGCGGTCGGTGAAGGACCGCGGGTTGCCGGCCGCGCGTCTCAGCCCGAGGAGCATGCGGGCGATGAGGTTTTCGGGAAACGGAAGGCCCGCGCCCGGTGGACCCAGTTTCGGTTCGGTCGTTGCGTTCATGGCGGAGGAAGCCTCCGCAAGATGCTTGCAAATTGCAAGTAAAAAACTTGTGGATTGCAAGTGAAGTTCCTGATGGCATCGGATCATGGCAGCGCGGAAATCCGGACAGGCGAAGAACAAGGCGGGAGACATCCTGCGCTCACCGTGTCCGGTGGCGTGCCTGCTCGACATCTGCGGCGACCGCTGGACCTTGCTGGTGATCCGCGACCTGATGTTCGGCCGCTCGCGGTTCAAGGATTTCACCGCATCGCCCGAAGGGATTCCGACGAACATCCTGAGCGACCGTCTCAACCGCCTGCTGCGCCATGGTTTGGCCGAGCAGGTGCCGGCCGAAGATGGCAGTCTGCGAATGGGCTACCGCCTCACCGAAAAAGGCCGGGCCTTGCGGCCGGTGCTGGAGTCGATGCGCGACTGGGCGTTGAAGTGGGAACCGTCCACCAAAGCGATGATGCCCTGATCCCGTCATCCGGGCGTTTCAACCGCGGGAATGCCGACCGTGTCACGCGGTGGATGGAAACAACGCGGCCGGCTCAAGGGCTTGACGGAGCCCGGACGCCAGTCGCCGTCAGACCGGCGGATCGGCGGACTGAAAAAAATTCCAGGTTTTTTTCAGCCTACCCCTCCATTTGTCCCACCCTGTCATGCAAGATGGCGGGACCATGAACGACCATCTCACTGAAATCGCCTTCATCCTCGATCGTTCGGGCTCCATGCAATCCATGGTCGTTCCCGCCATCGAGGGTTTCAACCGCCTGCTGCGCGAACAACAACAGGAGCCGGGAGGCGTCCGCTTCACCCTGGTGCTTTTCGATGATCAATACGAGGTGCCTTATCACTCGTTGCCCATCGCCGAAGTGGTCGAACTCGACACCGCCCGCTACGTCCCGCGCGGCAGCACCGCGCTGCTTGATGCGATCGGCCGCACGATCGACGAACTCGGGGCGAAACTCGCCGCCACCCCGGAGGACCTGCGTCCCGGCCAGGTGATCGTGGCCATCCTCACCGACGGCGAGGAAAACGCCTCGCGCCGTTTCACATGGCGCGACGTCGCCAAGCGCATCCGCCATCAGGCGGAGCAATACGACTGGAAGTTCCTTTTCCTCGGCGCGAACCAGGACGCGATCGCCACCGCCGCGAAAATGAGCATCCACGCCGCCGATGCCGCGAATTTTTCGATGACCGCGGCTTCCTACGGCGCGACCCAGCAGGCGGTCAACCGCAAGCTCAAGGCCGTGCGCCGGATGAAACAGGGAATGGCGGACGAGGCCACCGTTCGCGACGCGCGGGCCGCCATGGAGACGCTGCGCCTGGAGGAGGAGGGCAAGGATCGCTGAGTTTCCGCCCGAACCAACTTCCCCGCACCGCGGAGCCCCCCGCCGGAAGCGCAAGCCCCCGGGTTGTGCTCATGACACCGCGGTGCGGGGATCCGCCACACGGTCCTGACTGCCCACCCGCGCCCATAGTCACCATCCCAAATCCGCCAGTGCCGCATTCCCCTGAAAAGGAAATCGGGGCTTGGATCATTCGATATGGGGGATCACGCCTCAGTGGCTTGCTCGTGGCGCAAGCTTCACCCACCGGGTGGACGGCCGGTGTTTTTCAAGTGATTGAAAATGCGAACCTCATATCCCAATTCCAAAATTCCAACGTTCCTCTCAGGAATACCACTTGCAGGCGCATCCGGACGGTGTCACGTCATGCGGGGGGAATGATCCATCGACGCCCCGGCGATGACGGAAGGAAAGGCCAACAGTTTTGCAATCCGGCTCGAACCGATCCGGAACGAAACCATTCATCTCGAAGAGATCCGCAACGAGCCAATCCACAACGAAGCCATCGCGCTCGAGCCGATCCCTCCGTTGGAAATTCACAATGAGGAAATCCGCAACGAACCCATCACGCGGATCGTTGTGAATCCTTAGGCCCCGGTTGCCGTGTCAACTTGTGTGGAATTCTGTGTGGAATTCCTGTCGCAGACTGCTCCGGATGAAAGGCGAGACTGCCGCCGCATTCAATCAGCCGGGTGATTCCCTCCCGCAGGTCGTCGAGCTGGAGCGAGAGGCCGGTCCAGATGCGCTTGCCCTCGCCGCCGCCGTGAATGCCAAGCGTGGCCCCGGCTATGACGATTTCGCTCCAGACTTCGGATTCGAAACTGACCACTCCTCCGAACAACTCGCGATAAAACCGCAGTCAGCGCTGCCAATCCGCAACCCACAGCACCTGCTTCACTTTTTGAACCTGCATGCCACAGGCTTTCCCTATCGGCGGGCGAATGCAACCCATTAAGGGAGTGATGCCAGCCTTGGTCGGTGATGGCCGTTCCGATTCAGAGAGCCTCTGGATCACCCCGGTCTTGCGAAAGCGATTTTCCCGAGCTCTATTCCCGCAAGAATCATCACCGAACTTTTCCAACATGCAGCAGAAAACCGCCCTGATCACCGGAGCCAATCGCGGACTCGGACTCGAAGCCGCCCGGCTGTTTCTTGAAAACGGATACCGTGTCGTGTTCGCGGGGCGCTCGCTGGGGGCGCTTGAGGAAGCCCGCCGCCAGCTCGATCCCGAAGGCACACGGACCAGCACCCTTGAGCTTAACATGACATCCCCGGGCCTGATCCGCAGCGTTCCCGGGCAACTGGAAGCGGCCGGCATCCAGCTGGATGTGCTGGTCAACAACGCCGGGGTTTTTCCGCGCGACGGCGATCCAGTCGATGGGCTGCGGCATGCCCTTGAAACCAACGTGACCGGTGCGGTGGCGCTGACGCTGGCCTTGTCGAGTCACCTGCTCAACGCGCCGGAGCCGCGCGTCGTCATGGTCTCCTCGGGTCTGGGCTCCTTCGGCCTGTGCGCGGGCGAGGGTGCGCCGCTATCGGAATCGAATTATCTCGCCTATCAGACATCCAAGGCGGCCCTGAACATGGCCACCGTCTGTCTGGCCAAACAATTTGCCGGGACGCGACTCGTCATCACTGCGATTTCGCCCGGTTGGTGTCGCACTGAAATGGGCGGTGCGGAAGCCCCGCGCAGCGCCCGTGAGGGTGCCGAGGTGATTTACGATGCGGCCACCCTCCCTGCCGGATCACCGGGCGGCACCTTCATCGGCGAGGACGGTCCGCTGCCTTGGTAGTGGGGTGATCGGTGGACCGTGGCCAACCGACAGGAGATTGATTCCCCGGAGCGCGGGCATTTCTGTGAGTGAAAAAGAAACGATACAAGCTATAGGGCGGCCATGCGCACGTGCCCGTCATGCGGCTTGCCCATCGACCGGTGGAAGACGAGGGATAAGTGAACGGTGGCGGGATCCGGAAAGATATGACAGGATCCCCGCGCCATGGACGAATACGACCGCCGCGAGCTGCTCAGACTGCCTTCAATCAAAGGCCGCAAGGACATTTTCGAGGTGGAGGTTTACTGAAGCAATATCATCATGCCATCGCGCGGACGCCACCAAACGACCTGTAGGGAATGCAAGGCCGTACTGCGCCGCATCGAGGCGCTGGAGGGCGTGGGCGGCGTGATCATCGGGCGCTCCTACGGCGGAAAATCCCTCGGTGCCGCCAACTCCACCGGCACCGTCCGCATCCAGCGCAAGGTTTCCGGCGGTCTCAAGGCCGTGACCCAGACGGAAAAAGGCGTGCAGGAAATCTTCATCCGCACGGAAGCGGGCGCAGAGGATGGCATTGCGGAAACGATAAGGGGCTGGGGGTGACACCGGCACCAATGAGTTTGCTATCCGCGGGAGGCCCCTGAAAGTGTCCCGGTTTTTCGTGAATGTCCGAAAGATGGCTTTGAGTTAAGCTACGGCCGGAGTTGTTAGTCGTTGGTAGTGGTTTGTATTCAGGGAGAGTTTC
>JALOUA010000219.1 GCA_025457625.1 Akkermansiaceae bacterium | reverse complement strand
GCCTCACACCGATGGAAACGCGGTGGCTGGAGCCTGAAAACCCACGCTTGGCGGGTGGCGAAACCGGGTTATGATAACCGGCGTGAATCCGCCCATTCTTTACATCAAGCCAGGCTGCCCGTGGTGTGACGACGTGCTTCATTTCCTCCGCCGCAAGAGCGTGGAGGTGGAAACCGTCGTCGTATCCGGCAACCCCGCCGCCATGCGCGAAATGATCGATCTGTCAGGTCAATCCAAGGCACCCACCATGAACTGGCACGGCGAGGTGCTGGCGGACTTCGGCGTGGACGAGCTGATTGCGTTTCTCCGCCGTCGCGGTCTGCACTGATACCCGAACGCCTTGCCGGGATGAAGATTCCTTTCCGTCATTGTCTCTGGCCCCTTGTGGCGCTGTGTCTGACGGGCTGCGACAAGTCCCGCCAACACGCGCGCGCGACCGATGAAAAGCCGGGTCCTTCCGTCACGAAATCAAGCCGTGAGCCGCGCGGGTTTTCGGGCGTTTCGCCGGCGGATGCAATGCGCAAGGCGCTTGTCCGGGCCGAGTCGCTCGCCGATGCCGGCGAGCGCGACAAGGCGATCGTCAAAGTCGCTTGGGATGCCATCGATACGGATCCCGCACTGGCTCGCGAGGCGCTCGCGAAAATCACCCCCGGCAGCGTGCTGAAAATCCCGCTCATCCAGCATTTCGCCATGCGCATGGCGGATCAGGATCCGGACGCCGCGTTGGAATGGGCATCCACGCTGGAGTCCGAGCGCGAGGCGGCCGCGGCGCGCGCGCGCATCGCGCTGGTGATCGCCGACACCGATCCCGCGCGGGCGGCCAACCTGCTCTCCGAACATGGCTTGGCCAACCGCGAGTTCGATGTGGCCGTGGTGCAGGTGCTGCAACACTGGGCTGGCAAGAGCCCGCCGGATGCCGCCGCGTGGGTGGCGATGTTTCCGCCCGGAGACTTCCGCAAAGAAGGCATCCGCGCGGTGGTCACGCAATGGACGCAGGACAATCCGCAAGCCGTGTTTTCATGGTTGGCGGACCAGGCCGACGAGGGAATCCGGATGGAGGCCGGCGACGCCATCGTGCCAAGGTTTCTGGCACAGCCTCAGGCAATCCGCGAGACTTGGCTGCAACACGCCGACCCGCAAGTTCGGGAAAAACTCTCCCACGCGCAGCGCATTCCGCCGCAGTGAACCGTCGTCTCAACCGAGGCGGTCGAGTTCGCGGGCGATGATCATCAGCGTCTCGCGCACGCCGGGGGCGTAGCCGCCGTCCGTCTGCACGGCGAGCAGGACGCCGCCCTCGCGGATGAAATCCAAAGGCGTGTTGCCGGCGTGAAGTTTCAGCGGACCCGGCAGGCCAAGCGCAGGCAGCAGGTTCTTGAGCCCCTCGATGGCGGCCACCTCCCTCGCCGCGACGCGGGAAATGTGGCGGACGCCCGCCAGTGCCCGCGCCCGTTGCAGGATTTCGTCGGCGTTCAACTCGCGATCCACCCCGAAGATCGCACGCAATTCCAGTTGGCGGATGGATGAGGAATCCGAGAGGAAATCCCCGCCGAATGGCGATGACGGTTGCGCGTGCACACCGGAGACCGGAGGTTTCACGGCAGGCTCCTGCCATTGGCTGAAAGCGGATTCAGGAGACTGGCTGAATGGCGATGCCGCGGGCTGCGCCGACGCCGAGAGTTGCGGGAATTCCGCCGCCAAAGCCGCGCCAATCGCCGGCGCGGCGGGCTTCGCGGGAGCTTCGAAACCAAAACCCTCGGGCGGCTCCGCCACTTGGAATGGCGAATCGATCGCGCGGCGCTCGGGAAATTGCCGCGGTTTGCCAAAAGCTCCCTCCGCGGCTTCATCGGCAATTTGGAAGGGCGATGCCGCGGCAAACGGACTGCGCGCCGCAGCGGATTGCGCGGATCCGGGCTCTTCGGCCATGCTGAAGGGAGACGGCTGCGGGCTCGGAGCCGGCTTGGTGAAACTGTCGAAAATTCCGCGATTCGTGTTCATGAATTGGATGGGCAGGGATGGAGTGATGTCGCCTCAGGGCTGCGGGAAAAAGGGAAGCTTGGGATCATGCGAAAGTCGAGCCCGGTCGGGTGTGAAATTCACCCCGTATGATCCTCCGCCAGCAGGCGCTTGAGACGGTTTTTCATCGAAACCTTGGCCACCGCCGACAAGCGGTCCACAAACAGCACGCCGTTGAGGTGGTCGATCTCATGCTGCAGTGCGCGCGCGAGCAGGCCGTCGGTTTCGATTTCCAGCACCGCGCCGTCGAGCTGCGGCAGCTTGGCGATCACCGCCGCCGGCCGCCGCACTTCCGCGCGGATGCCTTGGATGCTCAGGCAGCCCTCCACCGCTGTTTCCTTTTCCTGGCTGCATGTGAGCTCGGGATTGATGAAAACCAAGGGCATCAGTGATTCCAGCTCCGCGTCCGCACCATTCACCTTGAGCAGGGAAACGCAGTCCGGATCGTGCGATACATCGATCACCGCCAGCCGGATGTCCTCACCCACCTGCGGCGCGGCAAGACCCACACCGCTGGCATCCACCATGGTTTCCAGCATGTCGCTGGCGAGCTGGCGGATGCGATCATCCACCAGCTCCACCGGGCGGCATTTCTGGCGGAGCACGGGATGGCCGTATTGGACGATGTCGAGAATCATGGGCGGTTCGAGCGGCAAATCTGTAGCAATGCGGGCGAAAGGTCAAATCCGGGAATCCGAACCCCACGGCGGATGCGAATAAATTCTGCGAATCACTCTTGAAATCGGCTTTTTCCGGCGACAGATTGCTTTGCAACCTGATTCAAAACACTCATGAAAAAAACATATCTTCTGCTTGCTGTCTCCATTTTCGCCCTCGGCAACTGTGCCAATCCCACAGGGCCCAACACCCAGCGCGGAGCCGTCACCGGCGGACTTCTTGGTGCGGCGGCGGGCGGGGTCATCGGCCATCAGTCAGGCCGCGGACTGGAAGGTGCGGCGGTCGGTGCTGCCGCAGGGGCAGGTGCCGGCGCGGTCCACGGCAACGCCCGTGACTGACGCATGCACCCGCTGCGTTTTTTTGGATGATTTCAGGCTGGCGCTTCTCTCAACGGGAGATTCCATTTGCCGTCATCATGATCCGTCTCGTCTGCCTGCCGCTTGCCCTGTTCTTTTCCGCCAGCAGCCTGCAGGCACAGTTCGAGCTTCCCGGAAATTCCGCCGCCTCGCGTGCGCGGATGGTCTCGGAAGCGAAAACGATTGCCGCCGGTAGCTCCTTCAGCGTGGCGCTCCAGTTCGAACATCCCGCCGGCTGGCACAGTTATTACCGGAATTCGGGCGGCATCGAGCAGGGTCTGGTGGTGGATTGGAAGCTGCCGGAGGGTTTCACCGCCGGGCCGGTCCAGTGGCCGGTGCCAACTGTGAAGGACGGGTATTTCGGCAAGAGTTTCATCCACGAGGACAGTCCGGTTTTTCTAACGGAAATCAAGGCGCCCGCCGGTTTGCAGCCCGGCCAAACCGTGACGCTCTCGGCCCATGCGGCATGGCAGATCTGCAAGGAGAGCTGCCTCAACGAGGAGGCGTCCTTCACGCTCGATCTGACAACCGGCGAGGAGCTTGTGAAAGACCCCGCGGAGGCGGAGGTGTTCGCCGCGGCGCGCGCCAGCCAGCCTGCGGCGGCCGAGGGCTGGTCGTTCGAGGCTACGCGCGAGGGTGGCGACATCCTGCTGCGGGTGGTGCCGGCCGGCGGATACGATGGCGAGCCGGCGGACTTCGTGCCGGACCAGCCGTTCGTGAAATCCGCCAGCTCCGGCGGATCAATCCGACGCGAGGGCGACGCCTGGTTGATCCGTTTGCCGGGCGCGACCGAGAATGCGATTGGCGGCGAGATTGCGCAGGGCGATGAATTTTCCGGCGTTCTAACAGGAGCACGGCCGGTGGCGGTGCCGATGGTCCGCATCGCCGCCGCAGAACCGGAACCGCTGCCGCTTGCGGGGTATCTGCGCGTGCTGGGCGGGATGTTTCTGGGCGGGCTGATCCTCAACCTGATGCCCTGCGTGTTTCCGGTGATCGGATTGAAGATCATGGGTTTCGTTCAGCAGGCGGGAGCCGAGCGGCGCAAGGTGGTGCTGCATGGTCTGGTGTTCACGCTGGGCGTGCTGGTTTCCTTCCTGGTCCTGAGCGGCATCCTGTTTGCCGTGCGCCAGGCATCGGGTGGGGGAAACCAGATCGGCTGGGGCTATCAACTTGAGGATCCGCGTGTGGTGCTGGCCTTGATGCTGCTGATGTTCCTGCTGGCGCTCAACATGTTCGGCGTCTTTGAAATCGGTGCCTCGGCGACCTCGGTGGGTGGGACGCTGTTGTCCAAACAAGGTTTCGGCGGCTCGTTTTTCTCCGGTGTGTTGGCGACGGTGGTGGCCACGCCGTGTTCGGCGCCATTTCTCGGTGCGGCGATCGGTGCGGCGATCGCGCTGCCGCCGGTCCGGTTCTTCGCGTCTTTCATGGCCATGGGGCTGGGCCTCGCGCTGCCCTATCTGGTGCTGTCGGCATTTCCGAAGCTGATTGATTTTCTGCCGCGGCCCGGCGCGTGGATGGAGAGTTTCAAGCAGGCGATGTCCTTCCTGCTGTTCGCCACCGCCGGCTACCTGCTGTGGGTGTATGCCGGACAGATCGGGCTGGAAAACCTGTTAGGCCCGATCTTCGGACTCAGCGCCATCGCGGTGGCGGCGTGGGTTTACGGCCGCTGGAACCTGCCGCACCGCAAGACTTCCACGCGCATGATGGCGCGGATCGCGGTCGTGTTGTTCGCGGTGGCGGGGCTGCTGCTGGCCAAGCCGCCCCAAACCTCCGCGCTCAAGTGGGAGCCATGGTCCGAAGCGCGCGTGGAGGCCCTGCTGGAGGAGGGCCGGCCGGTTTACATCGACTTCACCGCCCAATGGTGCGCCACCTGCCAGTTGAACAAGAAACGCGCCTACACGCCGGAAGTCATCGCGCTGATGAAGGAAAAGCGTGTGGTGGCGCTCCGTGCGGACAAAACCGTGCGGGATCCGGCGATCGATGCGGCCCTGCAGCGGCTGGGCCGCAGCGCGATCCCGGTGAACGTGCTGCTCGCCCCCGGCCGCGAGCCGCTCATCCTGCCGGAGCTTCTTTCTCCCGAGGCGGTGAAGGAAGCGCTGCAAAGCCTCTGAAATCAGGGAAAATCCGGCTGAATTTCGCGTCAACTCGCCGCTTTACAAGCCGTGGGAGGCCACGCATAGTCCCGCGCCCATGCACTTCGCCGCGATCGATTGGCTCTCCATTTCCATCAACCTGCTGTTGGTGGTGTTCGTCATTGTTTGTCTGCTCATGACGCTGCTCGTCCTGATGCAGCGTCCGAAACAGGAAGGTCTCGGTGCCGCTTTCGGCGGGGGTGTGACGGATCAGGTTTTCGGCGCACGCACGACCAATGTCCTGCAACGCGGCACCGTTTATCTGGCCTCGTTGTTCTTCCTGTTGAGTCTGACTCTCGCGGTGTTGATCGGCCACCAGAACAAGAAAACCAGCATGATCGCGCCGAAGGCCGCCGCCGCCGAGGTGAAGAAGGAAGAAGCCAAACCGGCCTCGCCGGAGGAAGCCCAGCCGAAGTCGCTGCTGGAGGAACTCCCGGCGGAAGTGCCTGCCGCTCCAGCCGAGCAGACCGCTCCTCCGGTTTCGGAGCCCGCGCCAACGGAACCGGCCACACCGCCGCAAGAGGCCGCGCCGGCAGAGCAGACTGCCCCGCCGGTGACGGAACCCGCGCCGACGGACGCCACACCTCCCGTCGAGCCAGCCCCGGAAGATAATTCCGGACAACCCTGACGCTTACTTGCGGTGAACTCCGCCGCCAGCGATGCCGCCTCGCAGCCGATCTGGGCGCGGGCCGATGCTTTCCCTTCCGCACCCGCAGGCTGGGGCTGGCTGGATCACAAGGCGCGCCGTCATGCCTGTGAATCGGAGCAACAGCTCCTCACCGCCATCAGCGAGGACCGCGACGCGCGGGTGATCCTCGTTTGGACGCCGGAAAA
>JALOUA010000218.1 GCA_025457625.1 Akkermansiaceae bacterium | reverse complement strand
TTTTCCTCCTCTACATGGGCACGCTGGTGGGCAGGAAGTTCAAGGAAATGGAATCCTTCCCGCCCGCGTTGATCGCCTTCGCCATCATCGCTCCCATCGTCAACGGGGCCATCGCCCTGATGCTCTGCAAACTCTTCGGCTTCGAGCCCGGGGATTCGCTGCTGCTCGTGATCCTCTGTGCCTCGTCCTCCTACATCGTGGCACCGGCCATCTTGAAGGACACCCTGCCCGAGGCGAATCCGGCGAAATACCTCACCATGAGCATGGGCATCACCTTTCCGCTCAACATCGTGCTCGGCATCCCGGTCTTCTGGTGGATCATCCAGAACTGGCTCTGAGACGGGCGGGTTGGCCTCAAACGACATAACTCGCAACGCCTCCGGGATTGGCCTGTGCGTTCAAGCCGGAATCCGATGTCGCAGGGGTGGTTGGTTGGGTTTTTGACCACGGATTCCACCAAGGCAATGCTCCCGGTCATCGCGGTCTGGGCTTGAGGTCGTTTTCGCCCAATCGGCGGTGAATTCGCACGTTGCCTTCTTCATCGATGATTTGCAGGGTGATCGTCCGCGCGTCCTTTTTTCCGGAAAATGACAGCGCGCCGAAGTTATACCCCGGATAGGTGTTGGCGGCCGAGTGATGGTTTCCGCCGGCATTTCCGGTCAGGTCGGTGTCGATGGGCAGTTTGCGAACGCCCAGGTTGGAACTCAGGAGTTCATAGATCGGGTAGTCGTCCTGCGGGCGGTGCAGGCGGTTGAGCGTGCCCACGTGCCAGTCGCCGGCAATGAACACAACACCCGTGATGTTTTCGCCAAACATCCATTTCAGGAAGTCGTCGCGCTCGCTGCCGAAATGCGACCAGTTTTCGCCGTTGCCGGCCGCCATGGTGTTGCCATTGGCGAGGATTTTGAAGGTTGCGGTGCTGGCCTTGAGCCCGTTCCTGAGCCACGCCATTTGCTCCGGTCCGAACATGACGGCCCGGTCCTGTGCCTCATTGGGGTCGCGGTTGGCGCGGTTGTCGAGCATGAAGAATTCGGCATCGGCGATCCTGAAGCTGTGATACACGCCGTTGTCGTGTGCCTTCACGTTGGGCCAATAGCGGTTGTATATGCCGATGCTTTCGTCGCGCCATTTGAACGTGCGGTCCGAGTTGTTGGGGCCGTAGTCGTGATCGTCCCAGATGCCATAACTGGGGGTGGTGGCCATCAGGGTGCGGACCCCCGGGACGTCGCGCGCCTCGCGGTGGTATCCGGCCATGGCCAGACGCACGATCTCCCTGTCGTCGCCATATCCCGCCCCGTCACCCGGCATGTAGTTGATGTCGCCGATGAACAGAAACGCCGCGGGGCGGAACTGGAGGGCTTTGTTCCAGATGGCTTGATAAGGCACCTCGACGGGGTTCATGCAGGAACCGAAAGCCACCATGAAATCGGCACCATTCCCACCGTCAGGTTCCCGGGGCATGGTTCGGAAAACCTGCGGGCCGAGCGGCCGGATGATGCGGTTGTTGACGCGCACGCTGTAGCGCACCTGGGCATTCGCGGTGAGATCCTTCAACTCAACCACCGCGACGTGGGGGAAGTCTCCCGTGGTTCGGGCCTGTGCGGATCCTATCACGAGTGGGATGCGATTCCCCGGGCTGACGAAATAATCCACCTGCACCGTGGACGGGGCATCGGTTTCAACCCATATTTTTGCGGTGCTTGTCGTGGTGTGGCCCACCATCGGGCCGGATACGAGTTCCGCGGACTGCGATGGGTGAACCAGTGCGGGTGCCAGAATCAAGGTGGCGCTCAGCCGGAGCACGCGGGTGGTCCATGGGTTGAATGGGCTTGAGAGGGTTTTTCCATGCATGATGAATGGAGTTGATGTCAAAACCGGACCATCATCAACCGGAAACCGAATCACGCATCATTCGCAAAACCAGGAGAAACGCATTGCACAGCGCCGTCGTCATGCCCCATTGCGGCTCATGGGCTGGTGACCTTGATGCGGGTGAAGACCTTGCTCACCGGGGTCCCGGTCACGCTGGCCGTGACCTCAACCAGGGCCGGCGTGCCCGGAGTGATCACCACCGGTTCGGCAAAGGTCACCGTCGTGTCGCCCGCGCTTGCGCCGTTGGCATTCCAAGCCACCAGATCGGTGGACCACTCGTAGGCCCGCGCCAGATCCGATGCGGGAGTGGCGTTCAGCGTGTGGCGGAATACCAGGTTGCCGCCGCTGGCCGAGACCGGAGTCACCCCCTGGCTGAACACCTCGGGGCTGGTGCCGAAAAGGTTCTCCAGCGCGTTGTCCACGCCGTCGTTGTCCGGATCACCGGTGGTGCCGAGGTCGGGACTGGCGAAGCCGGTGAAGGCAAAGCTGCTGATCCAATTCGCATAGGTGTTGGCGGGCGCGATCTGATAGAGGGCAAGCGCATTGATCGTGCCCTTCGAACCGCTGGCCTGGCTGATCAGAATGGACCCGAAGTTCCGGGCGGTGGTGTAGGTGTGGCTGCCCAGCCCGCCCAGGACGCTGTCCGTCCAGGTGACCGTGCCAAAGTTCGACGTCCCGTTGTAGCCGCCGGCCGGAGTCAGGTCCAGGGTCACGGTGAGCGTGCGGAAGCCGGTGTTGCCGTCCGGACCATCGACCCCGTTCGCGCTGCCACCGCCACCGAACAGGTCGAGTTCACCATTGGCGTTAGGAGAGGCTATCCCGGTTTGTGCCCGGTAAATGATCGTGCCCAGTCCGGTGGTTGCCGCAGTGCCTGTGCCGGTGTTGGTAAAATTCTTCGCCGTGTTGGGTGCATTCTCCACCGCAAATCCGAGCGAGAGCCAGGTTCCGGTGGTTTCGGAGAGGGTCATCGTAAGCTCGAATTTCCCGGCGGCGGTTCCCTTGGCATCATTGATGTGGTTGCCGAGATTGAGACAGGCTGCCGATTGCCCGACGCCGTTGACCACGCCATTTTGCAGGAAGTCGTCGTCGGCCACCCAAGTGGCGGAGCCTCCTGCGGTGGTGATGGCGGCAGCAAAGGTGTCGGCGCTGGTTCCATTCAAAGGATTGCTGGAACCATTGAAATTCTCCACGAGGTTCGGCACCCGTGCCGACGTGGTGAAAGTCCAAGCGGAAGTGCCGGTGATGCCTGCGGCAGGGTTGCCTGCAAGGTCGGTGAACGCACCGGCGGGGATGTTGATATAATAAGCCGTATTGGGGGCAAGGGTCACGCTGCGGACGACCGCCACCGTCCTGCCGTTGACCACCACCGCGCCCGGTGTCGTGACGTCGATGGTCTCCACCAGGCTGTTGTCGCCCGCCTTGCGGATGGTGATGCTGCCGCTGCCGGTCGTGACGGTCTCGCTGAAGCCCAGCAACAGGCGCGTTGCCGGGTCCGCCGTGGTTGGAGTGGCGGGGCTGAGGCTGGTCAAGGCCGGAGCGGTGCCATCGACCGTGAAACTCCAGGTCGTGGTGTCGGGATCGACGATTCCGGCGTAAAAATTGCCCGCCAAATCCTTGATGGCGTTGCTGCCGATCCGCACGAAATACTCGCCCTCCGCAAGAGGGTTGGTGGGGTCGATCAGCACCTGTTGCGCGGTGGGGAAGCTCACACGGCTGGAGGTCGCCAAGTTGAAGGTTTCCACGACACTGCTGTCGCTGGCCCGTCTGATCGTGATGTTGCCGGTGCCGGCCTGGACCGGATCGCTGAAGTTCGCGACCAGATTTGTGTTAGGCGGCACATTGGTCGCGTTGTCGGCGGGAATCGTGCTCACCAGTTCAGGCGGCGTCTGGTCGGGCGTGCCGATGAAGCGCACTTTGCCGAGTCCGACGCCGGTGCCGCCGTAGTAGCTGTCCACGCGGATCGCCACGAAGCGGGCGGTGGTGCCGGGGAGATTGAAGTTCTGGCCGGCATAGGTGTCGCTACTGGGTGCCTGCGCAAGCGCCTGGTTGGAGAGGGCAAGTTGCCATCCGTTCGCGGTGCCCGGATTGAACGGCGGGTCGTCGGCAAAGGTGTCACCAAAGGTGCTGTTGCTGGTGTTGATGGGGGTGCCACCCGTCGTCCCGTCGCTGGTGTCGGCCGCCGTGTTGCGCACCAGGATATCGAACTGGGAGACGCCGCGGTTGGCCAAGTCGCTGGTGCTGGTGCTCTGCCACTGGAAATTCCAGATCTTGATGGTGGAAAGATCATAGGTGTCACCCAGATCAGCAATGATCCAGACCTTTTGTAAGCCGAAGGCGGTGGCCGCCGCGGTCCCGGTCGGGGTGGTGGCGGTCGCCCAGGAAACACCGTCGGCGGTGGTCGGTTCATTGACACCGGCACCGAATGCCGGGCTGGTGTTCAAATTGTAGAGATAAGTCTCGGTGGGGTCCATGCCGACGGCATTCGACAGGTTGTCAGGAATTCGGTTTGCGTTGAGCGCGTTCGAGTATTTCCACGAGACGGGCGTGATCACGTTTTGCTGGAGGATCACCGCGCCGGTGGCCCGGATGGTTCCCTGCACCCGGATGGTGACGGCGGTGCCGCCCAGATCCAGGTTATCGGTGAAATCCACCGGCATTTGGACGGTCGTCTGCATCGTGCGCTGGCCGGGACTGCTTGCGCCGGGGACCATGGTGATAGTGCCATTCCCGGCACCGGTGCCGATCACCGGGTTGGCGGAGAAACTGGAATCGATCGGCGTGCTGGTGACTGTGATTTCCCCGGTGATGGTGCCCTGGTTGATCTCGATCTGGTGCAGGGTGGCGTCGAAAGTTCCGCCGTTGGCAGTGGGTGTGACGGGTGCCGGAACCGGCGGCGGGGTAATGGCGGTGCCTCCCATGCCGGCCGTGTTGACATCGGCGACCGGGATGAAGCCAAACGCCCTGAGCCGGAACTGCATGTCGGTCAATTGGAAAGCCCCGCCGGTGATGGTCATGGCGGTGGTGGCTCCGGTGGCGGGGTCCGCGTCAAACGAAACATCGATCGAGCCGGTGGCCGTGGTGGTTTTGCTATCCGAAGCGGAGAATCCACTTGCTGTGGCGCTCACCGTGACGTTGAGCGTGTTGATGCCGTTCTGGCCGGTGACCAGGTTGAGTTTGCCGCTGCCGGGATTGGCAAGCATCCGGCCGGTTCCGGCCAGCAGCAGCAGACCCATGATAAGGGATTGGGTTTTCATGAGCTTGTGGAAGGCCCGTGATGACGGGCTGTGAAAAAAACGCGCGCCAGCGGGTTGGGAGATGCAATCATGCGGGGTTTCGCCGCAATCCCGATGACTGGAACGCGGAACAGCGGGAGCGCGAAAACGGACTCCGGCAGATCCTTCGAAGCCGCAAAACATTCGGAAGCAGTCAAATGAACCAGCCTCCTTCGATGTTCCGCAAGCGGTGGATGGATGGGTTTGGGCGGGCATGTCAAACGATACGAACGTAGCGTCGCTGACCGCATTGCCAAGGATGTTTTCGGCAACGGTTTTCCGGATTCCGGCGGCGGAATCAGGGAATTCGAAAAACCATGGCGCCGGGGCTCACTTTCTCTCCGGCAGATGCCAGGGCGGGTTCTTCTCGAAATGTTCGCCCATGGAGGGGAAGTTCTTCTTCACGTTCTCCATCACATGGGGCGCGACCACGATCAACTGGAGCTGCAATGCGGCAAACAGCCCGAAGACATACACGACAAGCCGCAGCGGGTTGAGCGGCGTGGTTTCCAGGTGATGGCCGCCGGCATGATCCCACAGCGGCCGGCCGATGCGACGCGTGGTGAAAAACGCCATGATCTGGCAGATCAGCGCCAGCACTCCCCAGCCGAAGCCCACGCCCAGGAAGAGCACGCGCGCCGCACGGCGGATCGACTCGGCAAGGCTCATCAGTACGCCGTTGTCATTGACCACCCTGATGCCTAACAGCCACTTGCCCGGCGTGAAGCCGTAGCGGTGGAGCAGCACGGCCTCCAGGGCGAACCACGGCACATACATGAAGAGAATGATCCACGGGTTGTTGAGAATCCCGCCGCCGCCGATGTCGCGGCCGGCGGCCCACATGCCGAACCACCAGATGCCGGAGAACAGATAGAGATCGAACCAACGCGCCCAGAAGCGCCGCACCAGATGCGGCCCGTCCGGCCCGGATGATGGAACCGGAGGCTTGCGTGAAGTTTCCGGCGGTGGTTCCATGGCTTTCCCGGGCCTCTCCAAGCGCTCGAACTCACGTGTGAAAAGCGGGATTTCCACCAAGGGCCGCCAGCCATCCAGCCCCTCGTGCCATGACGGCGTGTCGGCGGTCAGTTCGCCGGATTCGATCCTGCGACGGACCTCGAAATCGTGGATCGGCCCTTGTTTCACGCCGTCTTGAATGATCCAGATATCCATGGTTCAGAGATTGCGCAGGGATTTGGCGGCGTCGCTGCGGGCGGCGAAAAACGCCGGAACCAGCGCCGCGAGCGAACACAGCACGAAGGCCAGCAGGCCGATGACCGCCTGCTCCACCGGGTTGTTGTGCGCCGGCAACACGCCGAAGCCGGTGAATGAGGCGGCGAAGGGATCGAAACCCAAACCACGGAAAATCCCCTGAATGGGCCCGCGGAAATGGATGACCAGGCGCCCGAAACCCACCCCGAGCACCGCACCCAGCAGGCCGAGCAGCATGCCCTGATAGAGAAACACCCGCACGATCTGGCCCGGTGCCGCGCCCAGCGCCTTCATCACGCCGATCTCGCGGCGCTTCTGGATCGTCACCGTGAACATCACCGCCATCATCGAGAACGCGGAGACCAACACGATGAACGACAGCGCGAAATACATCATCACCCGCTGCTGGTTGATCAGCGCGAAAAACGCCTGGTATTGATCGCCCCACGTCAGTAGCGACCAATCCGGACCGAAGTCGCCGCGCGCCGTGGCGGCCACCTGCTCGGCGGCATAGGCGTCATCGAGGCGCAGCGCGATGCCCTGCACGGCGTCGCCCATGCCCGCCAGATCCTGGGCGAGCGGCAGCGGCACGAAGATGTCCGGCGTCACCGCCATCTGCGAGGCCTGATAGATGCCGATCACCTCCGCCTCCTTCGGCAGCACGATCTGCTTGAGCCCCTTGAGCGTCTCGCCATCCATCTTTTCCGGATCGGTCGAATTGAGCGCGTCGACGCTCCGCGTGATGTCGGCCTTCGTTGCCGCGGTGAAAACAAACACGCCGCGCGGTTCGTCGCGCGTGGCGGATTCCATCGCGATCAGCAGTTCCTCCAACAGGGCGCGTTCCGGTTCGCGGATGTCTTCGGCGCGCAGGCCGTCGAGAATCTGATAGACCGTCTCCAGCGTCGCGACCGCCACCTCGCTGTCGTCGCCCGCGGGTTTCCACGCTCCGGCCAGCATCTCGGTTGCCTTGTTCCAGTCATCGGCGAAGGCCTCGCGCAGCGGCGGCCGCTCGGTGGCCTTGTAGGCGCGCATGACTTCCTCGAAATTCCGCGTCGAATAAAGCCGCACCGTATCGCCCACCTTGAGCGCGAGCTGCCCGGCGAGGATCGAGGAAACCACGGCGCGGTCGTCGATGCCGAGATCGGCGGAGGATTGCGGGTGGTTTTCCCGGTCGAGCATGCCGGCGATGCCCGCCACCTGCGCGGGGTCCGAGGTGTCGATGCCGCGGAACATCACCGGGCGCTGCCACGATTCGACGTCAATGATGACGTTGTCCGAAACAAACGCCGTGGCGGCCTCGACGCGCGGGATCTTCCGGGCTTTTTCCGCCGTTTCCCGCCAATCGGCCAGCGGCATCAGTCCGAAGCCGCCCGGTTCATGGCGCAGCAGGATGTGTGGGGTGAACCCCAGCAGGCGGCCCTTCACATCGCGCTCGAGTCCGGCATAAACCGCCATCACCACCACCAGCACCAGCACCCCCAGCATCACGCCGACCAGCGAGATCAGCGTGAACGAGGACAACATCGCCCGGCGGGGATTGAGATACCGCCTGGCGAGCAGGAAACTGAAGGAGCGACGTTTGATGGGCTTGTGCTAATGGCCGAGACGCGCGACAGCAAGCGCCGTCACGGAAAAATCCACGCGGAATATCCGCTACGCCGATCCGTTCTGCCCGGTGTGACCGCCCGGCGGGCGCGGGAACATGTTGCTCCTTGAACTCCGCGCCTGTCCACCGACACTTCGGCCGTCATCGTGCCGTTCCAACCATTCAGTGACGAACACATCGGCGCTCTCGTCCTCGGCGGGCTGGCGGTGGCCGTGCTTCTGGCGGCGGGCAAACGCGGCGGCAACAGCCGCCTGCTGGCCTGCGGGTTGCTCGCCTTTGTCAACCTGATGGCCTTCCCGCTCAATCAGGCGGCGTGGATGACGCTGGGCAGGACGCTGCCGCTCGACAACATCCTGCCACTTCACCTGTGCGACATCGCGGCGATGACCGCCGGCTTCGCGTTGCTCACGAAACGCCCCGCACTCTGCGCGCTGACGTATTTCTGGGGGCTTGCCGCCACCTTGCAGGCGCTGCTCACACCGGCGCTCGGCCTGGGTTTCCCGTCGTGGCCGTTCATCACGTTTTTCATCCAGCACTTCGCCATCGTCGCCGCCGCGCTCTATCTGCCCATCGTCGATGGCTGGCGGCCGCAACAACCGCTGTGGAGCGATCCATTGCGCGTTTATGGCTGGTCCGTCGCCTATCTCGCGTTCGCGCTGGGCGTCAACACGCTGCTGGGCACCAACTTCGGCTTCGCCTCGCGCCCGCCGGCCAACCCGAGCCTGATCGACCACCTCGGGCCGTGGCCGTGGTATCTGTTCTCGCTGCAGGCCATCGCCGTCGCGCTCTTCCTGCTACTCGCGCTGCCGCTGTGCAGGAATCGGAGTGGCGCTTTCAAAGCGCCATGAATCGCAGCAGCGGCTTGCAGCCGCGACGGGCTTTGGAAAAAGCCCTGTGCGAGTCATGGCTGCCCGGAGGCAACCACTCCGGTAGGCTCACTGCGGGCGTTTCACGACGATCCGGCCGAAGCGTTTCGCGCTCGCGGAGACCGGGGTGTTGTCCCGCACCACGAGCCGCGTGGCGCTGTCCTCGATCACGGTGTAGGTGGCGTTTGATCCTGGCGTGGGCGAGGCGGGCGACCATGCCTGCAGGGCATCGGAAAACTGCGCTCCGATCCACAAGCCGGCGGCGTCCGGCCCCTTGCTGAATTCGATTTGAAGATGGTTCTGAGCGCCGGAGGAAACCGTGGTCACGGCATTTCCCAAGGGCCGGGATGCGGCGGATGTTGGCGAGGTTCCCACCGCCATTTCCAACAGATTGATGGCACCGTCGCCATCCGCATCCGCTGCGGGCGCGGCCTGGCCACCGGAGATCTGGGCGGCGCTGAAGCGGCTGCTCATCCAGAGGTCGTAAGCATCGCCGCCACCACCGGCCACCCGCACCAGCGGCTGCGATGATGCGCCCGCGTAGCTGAAAAAATTGCCTCCGACGAAGAGCGCTCCCGCAGGGTCCTGATTGATTGTGTAAACCGGGGCACCGGGCGCGCCACCGGGGTTCCATGTGGGGTCCACTGCTCCGGATGGCGTGAGGCGGGTGAGATAAGCGGCGGGAGATGCGAAAAACCCACCCACCACCACCGCGCCAGACGGCTGATAGATGATGGTTTGTGGAATGTGATCAAACGCAGGCGCTGAGAAACCGCCATCCACCGAGCCGTTTGGATTCAGGCGGACCATGCCGGGAGCTGCAACGCCATTCCACAAGTTGAACTGGCCGCCCACCAGCACCTTGCCATCAGGTTGGATGGCGAAAGTGGCGACCGGTGTCAGTGTGGATCGATCGTTGAAAGTCGATCCCGCGCCCACATCAAACGTCGTGTCGCGATTCCCGTTCGCGTGCAGCCGCACCAGTCCCGCGCGGAATCCGTCCACCGCGCCATCGTAATTCTGCCACAACTGGCCACCGATCAGGATCTTGCCGTCAGGCAGCGCCGCGACGCTATCAATCCAGTAAATCTCGCTGACCACCGGATCCACGTTGACCGGCGAAACCGTATCTCGCGCACCGGTGGCGAGCAGGCGCACGATCTTTCTGGCGGGCTGCCCCGCGAAGTTGGAAAAAACCCCTGTCACCAGCAACTTGCCGGATGATTCGATGGCAAGCGCCTTCACCGCGGCGTCGGGCCCGCTGCCATAAGCGCTCACAAAAGCCGTGTCCGCCGT
>JALOUA010000217.1 GCA_025457625.1 Akkermansiaceae bacterium | reverse complement strand
CTTGAGTCGATGCACCGTTTGCCAAAGCAGGGGAGCCGCGGTTTCGCGGGCGAAGAGGCCGGGCATGCCACGGCCATTGAAGTGGCCCACCCAGACACAAAGCACCCAGTCCCCCATCACGCCGCAGGCCCAGGCGTCGCGGAAGCCGTTGGAGGTGCCGGTTTTGCAGGCCAGCCCGATCGGAGCGGCGGGTTCCGTGCAACGCAGCGCGTCCAAAGTGAGCCAACAGGCCTCCGGTGATGGCCCGTCCGGCCCGGGGTGGGCGAGTTGCGCGTAAAGCCGCGCCAGATCCACAAGGCGCAACTCGGTGGCACCGATGGCAAGGGCAAGGCCGTGGCTGCGCTGCGGCAGGTCGATGCCGGACGACCGCAGGAAGGTTGTCAGACCGCCGTGTGGCAGGCGGTTCGCCAACTCGATGGCGGGGATGTTGCGGCTGAGCCGCAGCGCCTCGCTCGCGGCGATCGGCCCGAGGAACTGGCGGTCGCTGTTTTCCGGATTGTATCCGGCGAAGCGCCGGGGCGCGTCATCGAGCAGGGTTTGCGGCTGAATGAGACCGGCATCCAAGGCCAGCGCGTAAATGAACGGCTTGAGAGTGGACCCGGGAGAGCGGCGGGCGTGGGTGCCGTCGATTTGTCCGGCGATGGACGCGTCGTGGAAATCCGCCGATCCCACACTGGCGCGGATTTCTCCGCTGGGTGCGTGCAACAACAATGCAGAGGCGTTGCGCAGGCCCCGCGAATGCCAGCGGTCGATGAAATCCCGGATCGATTCCTCCACCACGTGTTGTTGCGCGAGATCAAGCGTGGTGGCGACTGTCAGACTGTCAGGTTCCTCCAGCAAGCAGCGCCGCGCCAGGTGCGGAGCCTCACGGGGAATCGCGGTGGGGGTCAGATGAAACTCCGCGTCCAGCTCGTTCGGGGGCTCGCCACGGTGGGCCCGCAAGCGGGTCATGAGGCGGGCCTGGGCGGCGGCCAGCAGCGCATTGCCCCCGGCGCGGGGCCGTCGTTTGGTGGGACTCTGCGGAATGGCGCTGAGGCTGGCCGCCTCGCGCAGCGTGAGTTCCGCCGCCGGCTTTCCGCACCAGCGGAAACTCGCCGCGCGCGCTCCTTCGACGTTTCCACCATAGGGCGCGATGGTGAAGTACGCGGCGGCGATTTCCTCCTTCGAATAATGACGCTCCAACTGGAACGCGCGGAACATCTGCACGCACTTGCCCGCCGGGGTGCGGGTGTTGAGATCCCAGCGCAGACGGCTCAACTGCATGGTGAGGGTCGAGCCGCCGCCGAGTTTCTGCCGCGACACCACGCCCCATGCGGCGCGCAGCAGCGAGCGCGGGTCCACACCCGGATGGCTGAAGAAACGCCGGTCCTCCATTTCCAAAGTGGCTTCCATCAACTCCGGGGCGAGCTGGTCAAGTGTCGTTGGCAGCCGCAGCATGCCATCGCTCGTGGTGGTTAGAAAAACGACATTCCCATCACGGTCGAGCACCGTGCGCGAGTATTCCAGATCATGCGGCAGCAGCTCCGGCTTTGGCAGCAATCCGTATCCCAGCGCCGCCAGCAAGGTCACGATGCCCGCGCCTTTCAACGCGCGGACGAGATATGCCTTCAACTTGGAAACGGCGGATGACATGGCAATCAATCCCGTGACAGGACGATGAGTTTGCCGGCCGCGCCGTTCGCGCGGACCTTCGCCTCATACATGTCCTCAGCGTAGGGCGGAGGAACCACGAAGGTGCCCGCACAGGTCGGCCGCAGGGCGTATTTGAGCGAAAGCGAACCCTCGCCGCGCAATCCGAGATAGATCAGCGCGCGGTCCTCCCTGACGTCGATGTAATCCGTGCCCTGGCGGGTGGCCAGACCGGGACGCAGCGACTCCGGTTCGCCCGGCGGGGCGAATTCGAAACCACCGGGCAGCAGCTCGGTGATCGCGAGATGGGGCAGGTCGGTTTTGGTTAGATTCCGGATGGTCAGTTTCGCGAACAGCGTTTCGCCCAGCTTGCCCTGCGTGGCGGGCTGGCCGGCCGCATCCACCAGCTCGCGCAGGATCTCGATGTGGGTTCCTTCGGGCTTGTCCGGCAGGGTCTTCGCAAAGCCGGTCTCGATCGTCTGGAACCATGCGCCCAAACCCTCGGGAGATCCCGTGGCGAAAAAGAAGCGGGTCATGCCTTGCGGCACCCTGACCCGCAACTGGCCGGTGGAAGGTTCGGCCAGCACCTCGACCTCCCCGTCGCGCAGCGAGGCGATGCCCGCCTTCACGCCGCTGTTTTTGGCAAGTTCCGAGTAGGCTTTGAGCGCCTGCACGCTCCACGCGGCGGAGAGCGTGTGGAAGTCCGCCAACTCGATCATCTCGGTGAGCGGTTTCAGTTCCTCGTAAGTGAGCTTGCCGGCGATCTCTGGAAAATGCCGGCAGAGCACCGTGAACACGGTGGCCTCGTTGGTGAGCCTGCTGTTGTAATAATGGTAACCATATTCCCAGTTGTCCGGCAGCTTCCGTTTCAGCGCCTCGCGGTGTGCCGTGATCAGCGGCGCGGCGGCCGATTCCTTTTTGAGCATCCGCCACGTGGCGGCGAGCCAGGCGGCGGTGGAATCGCGATGCCATAACTCCTTGGGCACCTTCGCATCGAGGTAATCCTGGAGTTTCAACGCATAGTTGGTGGTGACTTCCTCGTTTCTCGTCAGGAGATAGATGGCGGACGCGCGCATCTCCGCCTCCCAGCGCGTCTGCCAGTAATAAATCCGCCCGTTGTGGGTGCTGGGGTCCGTCACCTTGGCATCCGCCATGTGGCGCAGGCGCCGCAGCGTGGACTGATAGAGGCGGGCTGGCACCGCGAACCCGCTGTTTCTGCATTCGGTTAGAAAATGACCCACATAGACGGTGAGATAGTCAAAACCCTGCGGCTCGTCGGTGGACCAGTAGCCGAATCCCCCGTTGGCGCCCTGGCGGCGCGAGAGTTGGTTGATGGCATCGGAAATCCTCCTTGCCGCCTCCGCCGGATCGATGCCGAAATTGGCGTCGTCCTTCAGCACCAGCCATGGCCAGGCGCGGCTGGTGATCTGCTCGGTGCAGCCGTGGGGATATTCTTTCAAAAACGCGGACAATCCATGGGCCAAACCGAGCGGCGTGGTGGAGATGACCGCCTCGCGTTCGGACAGTTCCCCGAACATCGGGTGATCCACCGCCACGTCATGCGAGCCTTTGCGGAACCAGCCGCTGCGGACCTTGGCCGCGCGCGCCACTCCGGGGCGCACGCTGAAGGAACTGCTGGAAACCTGGCGGCCCGGGCCACTGGCTGCCGTGAAGGTCAACTCGGCATTGCCAAGTCGCGCGGTGGCGCGGCAGCGGTATCTCACCGTGACCTCCCTGCCCACCGGGATGGTTTGGATTTCAGGGGCGGCTTCGATGATTTCCACACCGCCTTGAGGCGCGGCCGTGACCGTCACCTGATCCGTGGCCGCGTCGCCCTCGAGTTGGTTGGCCACCGTGACCGAGGCGGTGAACTCATCACCGGGAACCACGAACAGCGGCGCGGTGGAAGTCAGCACGAAGTCGCCTTTGACGATCGTCTCATCCTTTCCCACAGCCACGGCATCCGGCGCCACCGCCACCGCCATGATCTTGAGACGGCCGGCGAAATATTGCGGAATGTCATAGTAAAGCTCCCTGCGCTCCGGTCCGCATGGCACGAAGCCGCTCCAATAAACCACCGGCGCGTCGCGGCGGCGCTTGAAGGGGTTCAGTCCCGTTTTCAGGGTGGGTATGCTGTCGGCTTCCCCCTCGCCGCCGCCGTCGCCGCCGATGGCGAGGGCCTTGCGCAGCAATGTGAACTCGGGCAGCAGGACATCCATCAACTGATAGGTTTCCACTTGCAAGGCCGCCTTGGGCAGCAGACGAACCAGCGGATCCGGCGCTTGATAGCCGCTCACCAGATGTATGCCCTCGTCCACCGCCCAGATGGCGATCCGCCCTTCCTTCGGCGCGGCATAACCGATCGTCAGGCGGTCACCGGGCCGTGCGCGGTCCGGCGTATCGAGAGTCACCGCCATTTCACGGGGACCGCGCGCGGCAGGGATGGGCATGATGCCGCTCGCCAGCGGGTTCATGAAGACATCCGGTGAGTCCAGCGATCTGGCCATCACCACGTGAAGATAAACGCCGCCTTCAATCTGGTCCGGCAGACGGATCCTCTGCACCGATGATTTGGTATCACAAGTGAACCACTGCTGCGTCAGCACCGCATCACGCTCCACCGTGATGAGGCCCGCGCCGGTGAAGGGTGTCGTGAGGGAAAACTCAAGCTCCTCGCCCGGCAGCCATTTCTTTTCCGGAAATTGGATTTCCAGTTCACCGCTGCGTTCCAGATTCCTTGCGGCGTCGCCTTTTCCCGCCGCAAAGAACGGGATCGAGCACAGCGTGTCACCCGCCGCGTTGCGGAAGTCATAACGGAACCTGCCGGGCTTGCCCAAGGGCAGGTCCAGCTTGCCACCCGCCGGCGGCAGGGCCGCGGCCACCGATTCGAGAGTCACCTCGCGCGGCTGTGATTCATAGGCGAGGTTGCCATTCCTTTGTTTGGTGAGAACCGACACATGTTTGATCTCGACGAGCACCCGCGTGAGGTCTGCCACGGCCACCGGTTTGCTGTCGGGACCGATCGCCATCACATCGACGGATACCGGTTCCTGATCGTCGAGATATCCCAGATACCGATCCGCCTTGTAGCCGATGAGATAAGACTGGCGGGAAACCAGTGTGGTCAGTTCGGTGCGCACTCCCCGGCCCCCGTCCGCTTCGAAACCTTCCAGCTCCACCGACGCCCGCAGCATGGGTGCGGTGTGGGCCTCCAGGTTCAGCGGCAGGCTGGCCCGGCCTGCTTCGTCGGTCGTGCCATCGGGCAATGTCATCTCGATGGAGTCGGCTCGCTCCGTGCGGGCGACTCCGAATTGCCATCCCGGCCACTTGGGAAAAAAGGGCGTGGTGGGCGTGAGGTGGAGTTTGGCCGCGATGCGACGTCCGGCGGCAGGCATGCCAAACAGCGTGTCGAGCCGCACCGCCACCGCAAGCGCATCGGGCGAGGACCATCCGTCGCCGATCACGGGATCAAACTTCGCTTTGATCTTCAAGCGGTCGGGCTGGAACTCTTCAACGCGGACAATCGTCCCGCCCAGATACCGCGGACCGTGAGAGCGATCCTCATCCGGACCGGGCCGCTCCAGATTGACCCGCCATGGCCCGGTGGGCGCGGTTTCCGCAGTCGGTATGCTTTGTGAAAAAACGCCTCCCGCATCGAGCTTGAGCGGGTAGCGCCCGGCCACATCCTCCTTCGCGTTGATCACCACCAGCTCGAGCGGCAGACCTGTGAGATCGCCCGACCAGTCACGCTGGCGGACGATGCCACCGACGTGGATCGGCTCGCCGGGACGATAGATCCCGCGCTCGGTGAAGAGTGCGGCTTGCAGCGCGGATTTCTCGCTGTAGGCCACGCCACCGACCTCGAAGCGCGATGTGTCCAGTTGCCGTTCGCTCCTCGCCCATGGAATGAATGCGAGGTCGTCGCCCTTGCGCGCCACCAGCGCGACGGGGGCCTTTTCACGCAGCAAGCCGCGGAGTGAGGAAAGCGCGGCCTTGCCGATCCCGTCGGTGGTGGCATTCATGAGCACCGTGCCGTTTCTCGACAAGACCGAGATGTCCACGCCTTCCACCGGTCCGCGGCCGGAGAATGATTGCACATAAATCACCCGGCTGCCGTCGGCCGCCTCTTTCATGATGAGGCCGAGATCCGTGACCAGAATGAAACGCCGGTCCTGCGTCCGGTCCCCCATGGGATAACTGGAGGAGGAGTCGCCTGAATCATCCTCATCGTGATAACGGTTCCCGCGGTAATCCGGCGCCAGCGGCACCCAGTCCCGGTCCGCAGAGCCTTCCTCCGCCTCTCCATCCTCCGGCGTGCGGGGGCGCACGCCCTCGACTGTTAGATAAAACAACCCGGCCGCGGGGGCCGCACCCGGCTGGCGCGCCCGGAGCAGCGGCGCGAAATCAAATGACGAGTGGTTCACACTGTAGTCATGCTCCTTCACGATCGGCTGCACCGATTGCT
>JALOUA010000021.1 GCA_025457625.1 Akkermansiaceae bacterium | reverse complement strand
TTCATGTTGGAGAAGGATGGCGCGTGGAAAGCGGCTGGTTATTTCATCCGATGAAGCCATGAAAACCTATCAAGCACCGTGGGGCAGAAGCCTGATCGTGATTTCCAGCCTGCTGGTGGTGTTGTCCATTGCCAGCGTGGTGGGCATCCCCATGATTTTTGTGAGCGTGCCGCCGGGTTTGGTTTTTTTGGCGCAATGGACTTTGCCGGTGATCGTGCTGGGCTGTCTGCCGTTCATGATCCGCGGTTATGCCATCACGGATGATGCCATCCTGATCCGGCGATTGTTTTGGACAACGCGCTTGGATCGCGCGGGATTGAAATCGGCGGAAGCGATGCCGAAGGTGATGAACAAGAGCCTGCGGACTTGTGGCAACGGCGGCGGGTTTTCGTTCACGGGCTGGTATTGGAGCAAGTCCCTCGGGTTTTACCGCGCCTTCGTGACGGATTTGAACCGGACGGTGGTGCTGCGTTTCGGAAAACGGACTGTGGTTCTATCTCCCGAGGACCCGGAGGACTTCGTGAGTGAATTGAAACGCTGATGCCCGCCTTGCCCGATGGATTTTTCGCGACGACTCGCTGGACGATGGTCCGGGACGCGGGGGCAACGGCTGGTGATGCGTTGGAGTCGTTGTGCACCGCGTATTGGTTCCCCTTGTATGCCTATGTGCGGCGGCATGGGTTTTCCAAAGAGGATGCGGAGGACCTGACGCAGGCGTTTTTCGCGAAGCTGCTGGAGCGGCGGGATTTTGCGGGGCTGAAACAGGAGAACGGGCGCTTCCGGGCGTTCCTTTTGGCGGCGTTGAAGAACTTTCTATCCAACGAACGCGACCGAGCCGGACGGCTGAAGCGCGGTGGGAATATCACGCATTTGTCACTCGACTGGCGCAGCGCGGACACGCAGTTCCAGATCGCGGACGGCAGCCAGGTTTCGCCGGATGCGGCGTTTGATCGCGAGTGGGCGGTGGCCTTGCTGGAACGAGTGGTGGTTCGTCTGGGCGGGGAATTCGCCGCGGAAGGAAAGATGGAGCGTTTCGAGCGCATAAAGCCGTTTCTCACGATGGGCAGGGGCGAGATCCCACATGCCTCGGCCGCGGCTGAGCTGGGAATGGATGAAGGCGCGCTGCGGGTGGCGGTGCACCGATTGCGCAAGCGCTACCGCGAGTTGTTGAGAGAGGAAATCGCCCACACCCTTTCCGATCCGGCGATGGTGGAGGAGGAGATGAAGGTGCTGTTAGGGGCATTCGCTGCTGCGTAGGCGTGCTGGTGACAGCCCGGAGGGATTCGGCTTTTACGAAAAATCCACCCCGCATCCCAGCGCGTTCTTACGAACGCACCTACTCACGCGGCGAAATCCACATTCTCGTAGAGTTCCGCGAGTGACAGGGAGGTTTCGATTTCCGGCAAGGGGATCTCGGCCTCCAATCCGACATGCCGCTCGGTCGTGAAGCCGCCTTCGGGCAAACGGCGGTAGAGTGTGACGGATGGAGCGTCCGGTTCCACGAAGAGCAGGACCTTGAGCGAGGAAATGGTTAGATAGGCATCACGTTTTTCACCCAGATCGGTGCGCCGTGTGGAGTCGCTGAGGACCTCGATGATCACGACGGGCTGGGTTTGGAAATGATCGGTGTCCGGGTTGGATTGGCAGGCGACCATGGCATCCGGGTAGTAGAAGCGCGTATGGTCCGGGAACTCGATGCGTATCTTGGTGTCGCTGTTGTAGGGGTGGCAGGGTTTTCCTCGCAGTTTGGCATGGAGTGAGGCGAAACAATTTCCCGAGATGTTGTTGTGGCGGATGGATGCGCCGGCCATGGCATGGACGGTGCCTCCGAGATACTCATGCTTTGTTTCGCTGAGTTCCTCGCCCGCGAGATAGTCGCTCACGGAGATGAAATCCGGTTGTCTGAGGGCGGTCATGGCGGGAAATTAGCAGGTCAGGAAGGTGATGGCAAGCAAGGGACATATGAGATGAATGTAGCGGCGCTCTGTGAGCGTCGATGCTCATGAGGCGCTTTTCATAGGCTTTTGCATCAACGTCCCTGCCTCAGGGCCGGTTGGCGACGGTCGCAGACCGACGCTACAGTTTTCAACCCAGGATCTGCGCGAGCACGTAGGGCAGGATGCCGCCGGCGCGGTAGTAGTCCTTCTCCACCGGGGTGTCGATGCGGACGACGACGGGGATGTCGAAACTCGTGCCGTCGGCCTTGTGGACGCGCAGCGTGGCTTGCTGCTGCGGCTTGAGGTCGTTGTCGATGCCGAGGAGGTCGAAGGTGGCGTCGGCGAGGTCCTTGACCTTGTCGTAGTCCGCCTTGTTGACGAAGTTGCAGGGCAGCACGCCCATGCCGACGAGGTTGGAGCGGTGGATGCGCTCGAAGGACTTGGTGACGACCGCCTTGACGCCTAACAGGTTGGTGCCCTTGGCGGCCCAGTCGCGGGAGGAACCCATGCCGTAGTCCTCGGCTCCGATGACGATGGTGGGCGTGCCCTGTTTCTGATAGGCGACCGCCGCGTCGTAGATGGCGGTGGTTTCACCGTTGTGTTTGGTGACCCCGCCTTCGGTGCCGGGGACCATCAGGTTCTTGATGCGGACGTTGGCGAAGGTGCCGCGGGTCATGATGCGGTCGTTGCCGCGGCGCGAGCCGTAGGAGTTGAAGTCGGCGAAATCGACGCCTTTTTCGATCAGATAACGTCCGGCCGGGCTGTCCTTCTTGATCGCGCCGGCGGGCGAGATGTGGTCGGTGGTCACCGAGTCGCCGAAGATGCCGAGCGGGCGCGCGCCCTTGATCTCCACGATGTCGCGGGGGGTGGGCGAGAAGCCGTCGAAAAACGGCGGCTCCTGGATGTAGGTGGATTCGCGGTCCCATTCATAGACGTCGCCGGTGGAGGACTTGATCCCGTTCCACTTCGGGTTCTGGTCGGAGAAACCGGTGTAGAGTTTTTGGAACACGTCGGCCTTGAGCGAGGAGGCCATGGCTGCCTCGATTTCCTCCGCGGTGGGCCAGATGTCATTCAGATAGACCGGGTGGCCGTCTGCGCCGAAACCGAGCGGTTCGTTTTCCATGTCGATATCCACCGTGCCGGCGATGGCGAAGGCGACGACGAGCGGCGGCGACATGAGGAAGTTCGCCTTGATCGACTGGTGGACGCGGGCTTCGAAGTTCCTGTTACCTGATAGAACCGAGGCGGCGATGATGTCTTCGGATTTCACCACGTCCTCGATGCCGGGATCGAGCGGGCCGGAGTTGCCGATGCAGGTGGTGCAGCCGTAGCCGACGGTTTGGAAGCCGAGTTGGTCGAGTTCCGCCTGGAGGCCGGTCTTGTTGAGGTAATCGGTGACGACGCGCGAGCCGGGGCCGAGCGAGGTTTTCACCGAAGGTTTGACGGTGAGGCCTTTTTCGTTGGCCTTCTTCGCAAGCAGCCCGGCGGCGAGCATGACACTCGGGTTGCTGGTGTTGGTGCAGGACGTGATGGCGGCGATCAGCACGGAGCCGTGGGTGATGATGTCCTTGACGCCGGCTTTGCTGTCGACGGTGACTTCCCACAGCGGGTAGGCGGGGTCTTCGTTGGGCTCGGTGACGACGCCGACACTGGAACCGAAAGCGCGGCCGATGCCGGTGGCGTCGTCCGGAACCGCATCGAGCGTGGCCGGCAGGTTGTCCGGGGTGCGGGTGTCGATCTCCGGCTGCTTGTTGTAGCCATCCGGCGCGGCTGCGGTGAGCAATGACGCCCATTTGGATTTGAGCGATTCGATTTCGATGCGGTCCTGCGGGCGCTTCGGTCCGGCGACGCCGGGTTTCACGGTGGAGATGTCGAGATCGACGATCTGTGAATAATCGAGCGCGTCGCGGTTGAGCGGGATGCCCCAGAGGTCCTGGGCCTTGTAATAGTTTTCGACGGTCTGGCAGAGTTCCGGCGGGCGTCCGGTGCCTTCGAGGTAGCCGGTGGTGGTGTCGTCGATGCCGAAGAAACCCATCGTCGCGCCGTATTCGGGGGCCATGTTGGCGATGGTGGCGCGATCCGGCAGCGAGAGGGCGCGCGCGCCGGGACCATAGAACTCGACGAATTTTCCCACAACCTTCGTCTGGCGCAGCAACTCGGTGACGCGCAGCACGAGGTCGGTGGCGGTGACGCCGGTGGCGAGCTCGCCTGTTAGATAAACGCCGACGACTTCGGGCACGAGGAAGGTGACCGGCTGGCCGAGCATGCCGGCCTCCGCCTCGATGCCGCCCACGCCCCAGCCGACGACGCCGAGGCCGTTGATCATGGTGGTGTGCGAATCGGTGCCGACGAGCGTGTCGGGATAGAACATGCCGTCTTTTTCCAGCACGCATTTGGCGAGGTATTCGAGGTTCACCTGGTGGACGATGCCGATGCCGGGCGGCACGACCTTGAAGGTGTCGAAAGCCTGTTCGCCCCATTTGAGGAATTCGTAGCGCTCGCGGTTGCGGTGGAATTCGAGGTCGAGGTTTTTCTCAAGCGAAGTGCCGGTGCCGGCGTAGTCGACCTGCACCGAGTGGTCCACGACGAGATCGACAGGCACGAGTGGTTCGATCATTTTGGCGTCCCTGCCCATGGCATGGACGGCGGAGCGCATGGCGGCGAGATCGACCAGCAGCGGCACGCCGGTGAAGTCCTGGAGCACGATGCGGGCGACGACAAACGGGATTTCGTAATCGCCGGGCGACTTGGCGTTGTAGTTGGCGAGATTGGCGATGTCCTTGTCCGAGACCTTGAGGCCGTCGTTGTTGCGCAGCAGCGATTCGAGCACGATGCGGATGGAAACCGGCAGGCGGTGGAGATTGGGGAATCCCTGCTCGGCGAGGGCGGGAAGCGAGTGGAAATTGCCTTCGGCGCCGGAGCCGGTGGTGAATGTGCGGAGCGTGTTCATGATCGTAGAAGCGTGAGTCGGGGAGCCGCCCCGCGTTTGATGCCGCAGGGCGTAGTCGCGCGGAGGCTGGCGGCAGCGGGGGCATTTGTCAAAAATCGTTTGAGACCGGGTGCGGATTCGCGGGATCCTGCGTTGCGGGAATTGGCAAAGGGGTGGCAATCTGACGGCATGACGGCGGCGGTGGAGCTGGGTTTGTTTGCGGGGGTGATGGTGCTGGGGCAGTTCAGCCCGGGGCCGGACATGCTGTTGCTCACCCGCACCGCGCTGCGCAAGGGAGTCCGCGAAGGCGTGCAGACGGCGGCCGGCATCGCCTGCGGGCTGACGGTGCATGCCACCCTCGCGGTGGCGGGCGTGGCGGTGGTTTTCCAGCGCCTGCCGCTGCTGCGCACAGCCCTGCAATGGGCCGCGGCGGCCTACCTGCTGTGGCTGGCCTGGGGGATGGCGCGGGAGTTTTTCGTGGCTTGGTATTCCGGCGCGATTTACGAGATTGAAGCGGTGGAAAGCCGCAGGGCTCCATTCGTGCGGGGTTTGTTGTGCAACCTTCTGAATCCGAAAGCCGCGCTCTTCCTTGCGGCGGTGTGCGCTCCGTTCCTAACCGGCGCTCGTCCGGCCTGGTGGCCCTTTGCGATCTGGGGAATCATCGTCGGATTGGGCATCGGGCTGTGGTCGTTGTGGGTGTTGCTGCTGCAATGGCCGCCACTCAGGCATCGCTATGAGCGTTGCGCAGGACTGATCGATGGAATTTTCGGCCTGGTGCTGGCGGCCCTGGCGGTCCGGCTGATGATCGGCTGGTGAAAACCAAAACCCCCGCGGCGTGCGGAGGGTAATGTTTCAAAGATCGCGGCGCGTATTTCCTCAATCGTAGTGCGGCGTCTTGTGCTGCCTGAAGTAACCGTCGCCGAGATACATCGAGGCGTCGTAGTCCGGCAGCGGTCCGGCATCGGGCGGCAGCGGGATGTTGCCATAGGTGGCGTCTTCGGGCTGCGAGTAGGCGATGCTGACCGGGGTGCCCACTTTCACGAGGCGGAAGAACTTGGGCGCGAGGTTCTCATGCATGCGGATGCAGCCATGGGTGCTGGGGTGGTGTTTCACCCAGCCGGTGTGGAATCCGTAGTTCGGCTTGAACTCGCACCAATAGGGCATCGGCGTGCCTTTGAACGACCAGCCGACCGGGCGCGAGCTGATCATCGAGCGTTTGACCTGGTTGCCGTTGTAGGCAAACCCGTGGGTGTTGGCGCGTTTCTTCTCCACCTTGTTGAAGATTTTAAAATTGCCGGAGGGAGTGGCGGTGCCGGGCGCGCCGACGGCCACAGGCATCACGAGCAGCATTTCGCCGCCTTCCATGACATAGGTGCGCTGCTTGCTGAGCGAGACCTTGACGCGGACGTTGTTGGGGTTGGCGGGCAGTTTGGCCGGCCGGTCATAGGCGTGGTAGGCGGAGAGGCCCGTAACGACGGGACCGGTGGAGCAGGAGGACGCCAGAAGCGCGGCAGCCAGCGCGCCGATGAGCAAAAAGGGAGTCTTCAAGTTCATGACGTCGCGTGGATCGGCATCAAGATTGCAGTCATTGCCGGAATTTCAAGCGCTCGGGAAACGGAATCAGCGGGCGCGTTCCCATGCCTCCACCTGGTTGTCAATGAACCACACCGAGCCGATGCGATAAGGGATGAATGCGACTTCGGGACCCCAGCCGACGCTGCCGAATCCACGACTGCCGCAGGGACCGCCAAAGCGTCCATAGGAGCCATGGAACGTATCGATGCGGACGGGCCGCGATCCCGAGTAGTCCCAGCGCTCGGAGAGCTGGTTGTTTCTGGAACCCTGGAACGTGCGGGACGGCGCGCCCCAGGCGAGAAACACCGCGTCCTGCGACATTCCGCGGTCAACCCGGCCTTGTTGAACCAACGCCTGGTGTTTCGCGCTGAGAGCCTGGAATTTTTCCGGTTGCTGCTGGATGCGGGCTTGTGGAGTGGAGGGGGCGCAGGAAGCGAAAAGCAGGCCGGCCGACAGGGCGGAAAGAAGGTTCTTCATGGCATGATCATAGGGGGGAAATGGTGCGCGCGCAACCCGCCGCCCCGGCTCCGGAAAAAAGATCGCAGCAAACGGGCTTGCCAAGCGCAAATCCCGCGCCGCAATCTCCCTCCGAACTTCCCATTCCCCACCCATGTCCGATTTGCTCGAAGATGACGATCTCACCGCCGCGTTGAAAAAATGCCCGGAGTGGGACTATGAAAAGAAAGCCATTACCCGGACCGTCGAGTTCGAGGAATTCAATGATGCGATCGATTTTGTGAACGATCTTGCCGAGATCGCGGAGGAGGCGCAGCACCATCCGGACATCACCATCCGCCACACCAAGGTGACTCTCAAACTCACCACCCACGACGCGGGCGGCGTGACCAACCTCGACATCGAGTTGGCCCAGCGTGTGGACAATCTGGTGGATTGATGTCGGCGGCCAATGTGCGATGGTGGCTCAAGCCCCCGTTGCCATGAGCGAGCAAAATCTCAACAATCTCTGCCTGGCCTATCTTTATGCCTCGGAAGTCGCCGGCCGGCCGGCCGGCCAGCCGGCTGTCACCGAGGGGCCGGTCATCACCATCTCCCGTGCCGCCGGCGCGCGCGGCACCCAAATCGCCACAGAACTGGTGAAACGCCTGGCGCGTGACCAGACGCTGCCACAGCGCCGTCCGTGGACGCTCTTCGACCAGAATCTCATCGAGCATGTCATCACCGAGCATCATCTCCCGGAACATACCGCCGACTTTTTCCCGGAGGACAAAACCGATGACATCCGCTCGGTGATCGCCGAAGTGCTGGGGCTGCACCCCGGCACGCACACGACCCTGATGAAGATGGCGGAAACCATCCGCCGTCTGGCCAAGGCCGGCAACGTCGTGATCGTCGGCCGCGGCGGCAATTTCCTCACCGCCGACATCCCGCTCTCGCTGCACGTGCGGTTGGTCGGTGCCGAATCCTGCCGCGTCCGGCATTTCGCCCGGCGCTCCGGCCTGGACCATGCCGCCGCCGCCGCCGAAGTCGCCCGCATCGACCGCGCCCGCAAACGCTTCATCAAGTCGCGCTTCAAGAAGGACATCGACGACCCGCTCGGCTACGACCTCGTGCTCAACACCGATGAGTTCGACGACGGGCAGGCGGTGGCCGTCATCCTCGCCGCGATCCATCGCAAACCCGGTTAGATGCCACCGTTCCGCACCAGCGCGAGCTGCGCCTCGGCGAAGCGGACCTGCTCCTGCTGTTCTTCGTCATCCGCCGGGTGCAAGGCCGCCTCCGCCCGCGCCCTTTGCACCTGCCGCTGTGCCGCCACCTCGTCGATCTGATCCTCGCCGATCAAATCCATCAGCAGCAGGCTGATGCGGTCCTTGTCGATGCGGGCCAGCCCGCTGCCGGTGACAAAGCGTTGCCGCCGGTGAGGCCCCTGCAACGCGGACAGCGTGCCCGCCCGCAGCTCGCAGATCAGCGGTGCGTGACCGCCCAGGACACCCAACTCGCCATCATCGCTTTGGAAAACCACCGCCAACAGACCGGTGATTTCGATCCTCCGGTCCGGCAGAATCATTTCCAGGATCAGGGCCATAAGCACTCAGCGCGGCAGCATCAGTTCCTCCTCCTTGAAACCCGTGAGTCCGCCCAGGCTTTTGAGCAGGCGGCGCAGCGTGAAGAAGAGGAAGATCAGGATGGGCAAGCCGATCACCGCGAAGCCCCAGCCCGTGAGCTTGGCCACGCGCTCGTTGTAGAGTTCCCGCGCGTTGGCGGCACTGTGGTCGAGATCTCCCAGGAAAAACAGCGCCAGCCCGAAGTTCATCACGGTGCTGATGAAAAACGAAGTGGCGAACAGCAGCGTGGCCCCGAACAGCACCTTGCGGTAGCTTTCCCATGCCCCCGTCTCCTCCACCCGGCGCTCGATTTTCGGGATGTCGAAAAACGAGTCGCTGTAGAGGAACACCCGCAGCAGCGGGCTGGGCGTGTAGTGCGAGCCGATCACCGCGATGCCGAGGATCAGCGGGATGGACGCCTCCTTGAGGCCGAACAGGATGGCGGCGTTCGGTTTCACCGTGCCGTCCTGGTTCCACAGATAGATGGTCAGTCCGCCGGTGAGCAGCACGGAAACGAGGCCGAGCGCGGAGAAGAAATTGGCCTTGCGCGTCTTGATGAAGTGCCACGCGCCATAGCCGATCGGGAAGGCGAGCGCGACCATGAGTGCCTTGATCGGGCCGATGTGCCACGGCTTCACCGCCTTGCCGACGGCCTGCTGGAACTCCGGATCCTTGCTCAGATAGCTCAACGCCAGCACCGGGATCAACACGTTGATCAGGATGTTCACAAGCGGATGTTCCTGATGGTTGGTTTTTTCGGGCGCGGCCATGAACGGCCGCAGCAAAGCAGCGGCAGGCGCGGCGGGAAATGAAAAAATCCCGCCCTCACACGCCGGCGGACCCAATCCGGTCGCGGTCCGGATATGAGTCGATTTCCCAAGTTGAGGCTTCCACGCGCGCGGGACGGTGGGTTAAAGAACCTGCGAAGGTGAACACGCAGAATCCCTATTCCCCACCACAGGTCATTGAGACACTGGTTCCTGAGGGCGACCCTCAATTCGGCGATCTGGACGACAAGGCGCTCAACAAGTTGTATTACCGCTCGTGCAATGTCACCGGGATCGCAGTTCTGCTCTCATTCGGGCTCGTTGTCCTGGTGGCGGCGATTTCCCTGCCCGGGGCGGATCTTGGTTTCCCCTCGCCGGTTTTCATCGGATTGGCGTTGTTTTACCTGGTCGCGATCATCGGGATGCTCAAGAGAACCTCATGGGGCAGAGTCATGGGCATCATCGTATGCGTCCTGACCCTGATCAACATCCCCTTGGGCACCTTGATCGGCATCGTGGGGTTGTTCGCCTTCATCAAGGCGCCCAACCTTTTTGGACCGGGGCGCGTGTTGCACAAGGACCTGAAGACCGAATACAAGCTGAGGAAAAAAGCGAGGAAAGCCGCCTGACGCCCGTTTTCGCGCGGTTGGCCGGCCTGTGGGCAACGCAGGGCTTTGTGAGTATCCGCGGCGGATTCACGGCTTGCCTGAGGCGGCCGCTCCGGCGCTTGTTAGAAAGGCGGCCGTCTCGCGGGCGAGCCATTCCTCCGCCTCCCACGGCACGCGGTGGCCCGCGTCCGGCGCGACGGCCAGCCGCGCCTGCGGCATCGCGGCCACGGCGCGGCGCGCGAGATCGAGAAACTTCGCATCGTTGCCGCCCGCCACCCACAGGACGGGGAGGGTGATTGAGGAAAGCCGCTCCCACAGCGGTTCTTGGGCTGCCAGCGACCAATCGATGAATCCGCGGGCGATTTCACGCCGGTGCAAAGCCATGGCGGCGGTGGCGCGCTCGTCGCGCGGCAGGGCGGCGCCGAGCACCGGTTGCGCGTTCCACGCATCGAGAAATCCCTGCCAGTTTCCCGTCAGCGCGCGCGCCGCCCAGGCGGCATCCGCCGTGCGCCGCGCCTCGCGCTCCGAGGGGTCCGCCAAGCCCGGATGGGCGGAAACAATCACCGCCGCCCGCCATGGATGAGGATTCTCCAACAAGGCGTGCAGCGCCAGCCGTCCGCCCATCGAGTAGCCTAACAGAACTTTGGGGGTGGACCGGGCCTCGCCGGCGGCATCCGCATTGAAGACCGCGCCAAAGTCCTCAAGCGGCAGCGGCCGGGATTCGAGGAAGCGCCACATGTCGACCGCCCGCGTGCCGATTTTCTCTCCGGCGAGGCGTTTCGCGAAGGCCCGCCAGTCCGCCGCCACGCCCACCGCGCCGTGCAGCAGCCAGCACTCGACGGCCCCGGCCTCGCGGCGCTCGTCCGCCACTTTGGAATAGCGGATCACAACCCGGCGGACTGCCGCCGCATTGCTTCCCGGATCGCCTCATCGAACTGCAGCCTGAGTTCCGGACTGCCCGCCATGCCGAACAAAACGGCGATCACCGCCAGCACCGCCAGCAGCGCCATAATGATCATGAGCCAGTAGAGGATGGCCAGCACGACGCCGGCCGTATCGAGTTTCTTGTGATAGGCGTAGCCCGCCGGACAGACATACATCCGGTAGCCCACCCAGAGGTTGAGGATCGGCACCAGGTTTCCCAGATACCACCAGCGGCTCATGCCCACGTTGGCGAGACGCTGGAGTCCGAAATAAATGATCAGCACAAACGGGACGAATACCGCGGCGGCCGCGATGACTTGCATGATGCCCGCGCCGAATTGCTCGCCGAAAAAAGCGCCCGCCGCCGCGAAACCGAGGTTCCAGACAAACGGGAAGACCATCGTCATCAGGTAGAAGCTGCGCCGCCGCGCACCCGGCCATCCGCCCTCGGTGGCCAGCATCTCCGCCGCCTCCGCATGGGCCGGCGCCGCATAGGGATCCGGCGCGGCGGGTGCCGCCGCCAGTTCCTCCACCACCGTCCTGCGCTCGAACAAGCCATCGATCTCGCCCGCCGGCTTCCACTCCGCCATGCCCTGCGTCCAGACCATGTCGAGCCGCGGATGCAGCGTCCCCTCCACCGCCTTGATCCGCAGGTCGGCCAGGCTCACCGGACCGAGCCGTTCACCCTCACGGGTGTAAAACCATGCTTCCTGCGCGGTTTGATTCATGCGGCCTGATTATTAAATAAGCCGAACTTTGTCAAACAGGCATCAATAATGGATGGCGTGGCCTTCGGCGGCGAGGGTGGCCTCGTGGATGACCTCGGACATCGTGGGATGGGCGTGGATGGTGGCGTGGATTTCCTCGGCGGTGAGTTCCTGGTCGAGCGCGAGTCCCATCTCGGCGATGAGTTCGGTGGCGTTCTCGCCGATGATGTGCGCGCCTAACAGCTCGCCGTGCTTGCTGCCGTAGAGCAGCTTGGCGAAGCCTTCCGGCTCGCCCGAGGCGATGGCCTTGCCGATGGCGACAAACGGGATCTTGCCGACCTTGTATTCGATGCCGGCTTCCTTGAGCGCGCGCTCGGTCATGCCGACCGAGGCCACTTGCGGATGGCAGTAGGTGCAACCGGGGAAATTGGTCACCTTGCGCGGTTGGTGGCCATCGACGTAGAGGCCCTCGACGGCCTGCACGGCCTCGAACGAGGCGGTGTGCGCCAGCCATGGCGGACCAGTGATGTCGCCCGCCGCATAAACGCCGGGGATCGACGTTTCATATCGGTCGCCCACCTGGACATACCCGCGGTCTGTTAGGGCGGGCTGCGTGCCGCCGGGCAGCACCGGCGCGATGCCGATGGCCACCAGGCAGACATCGGCGCGGATGACGCCGTTTTCCTTGGGTCCCTCGACCTTGAGCTCGACGTGCGTGCCGTGGTCCGCGGTGGCGGTGACCTTGGTGTTGGTGAGGCAGCGGATGCCCTGCTTGATCAGCGATTTTTCCAGCGCGTCGCCGATTTCGTCATCCTCGACGGGCAGGATGCGCGGCAGCATTTCGACGAGTGTGACCTTGGTGCCGAAGGCATTGTAGATGTAGGCGAACTCCACGCCGATCGCACCCGCGCCGATGATGATCATTTCCTTGGGTTGCTGTGGCAGGACCATGGCCTCCTTGGAACCGATCACCGACTTGCCGTTGAAGGGCAGCGGCGGCAGTTCGCGGGACTTGCAGCCGGTGGCGATGAGGATGTCCTTGGTTTCGAGCACCGTGGTGGAGCCATCCGCCGCTTTCACGCCGACCTTGCCGGTCCCTTCGATGGAGCCGAAGCCGCGCACGTAATCGACCTTGTTTTTCTTGAAGAGCATCTCAATGCCGCCCGCGAGGCGGTCGGACACCTTGCGCGAGCGGCCGATGACCGCCGACCAGTCGTAGGAAAGGCCCTCGATTTTGAGGCCGAACTCGGCGGACTTGTGGGTGAGTGTCTGATAGAGTTCGGCGTTTTTGAGCAGTGCCTTGGTGGGGATGCAGCCCCAGTTGAGGCAGGTGCCGCCGGCGCGGTCGGCCTCGACGCAGGCGGTTTTTTTTCCGAGTTGGGCGGCGCGGATGGCGGCGACGTAGCCGGCCGGGCCGCCACCGATGACAATGAGATCGTAGGCCATGGGAGTGTTGGAGGAGGATTGGTTTGCGGCGGGAAACTGCGCGGCTGGCGGCGGATTGTCAAAGATCGAAAGGAATTGAACGGCACTTGCCCGGGTGCGGCGGCGCTGGCATCCTCCACGGCCATGCGGAGTTCCACCTCCAATCTGCTGATGCTTCTGACACTCGCGGCGGCTGCGGGCGTCGTCGGGTATGTGTTGTGGCATGCCGGCGAGAAGGTGTCGGTGGAGCGCATCGGCTTCCAGGATGCGGATGTGCCGCTTGGCATGCCGGAAAACGGCGCGCCGGACCACCGGTTTCATTTCCTGTCGGCATGGCAAACGGCGCAAATCCCGCTGGCGACGCGCTTTGACCCGCCGCTGGGCTCGGAGCACGGCGGCCTCGTTTACAACGCGCAGAAGTTCTGGGAAATGAACGAAAAACGCGGCGGCCATCACACGGGTGACGACCTCAACGGCATCGGCGGCATGGATACGGACCTCGGTGATCCGGTGTTTTCCATCGCGGACGGGCTGGTGCTTTACACCGGCGAGCCGTCACCGGGCTGGGGCAAGCTGGTCGTCATCGCCCACCGCACGCCGCAGGGGAAAACGCTGCATTCGATGCATGCGCATCTCGACCGGATCGACGTCGCGCGCGGAATGCTGGTGGCACGCGGCGCGAAAGTCGGCACCGTCGGCACGGCCAACGGCTATTATCCGGCGCATCTTCACTTCGAAATCCGCGCCAGCGATGGCGTGGATATCGGCGCGGGCTACGCGATGTATCCGCTCAACCGGCTCGATCCGATGGCCACGGTGGAGGCGCTGCGCAACGCGGCGGCTGACGACCTCGCGCCCTCGCCGCTGGCCCGTGCGCTGGCCGCAGGCGGCGCGCCGTGGACCTCGATGGAAATCCGGGGTGCGGAGCATTTTCCCGGGCTGCCCGCCGGGACGGATTGAGCCCGGCGCGCATTGGGCGTTGCCCCCCGCGTTCCCATTTCCTAGCATCCGCCGAGATGACTGAGGAATCGCCTGTCTTCGAGCCCACACGCCGCCAGTGGACGGGCTACTGGAGCATGATCGTCCAGCAGACGCAGAACGCGTTCAACGACAAGATGGCCCAGTTCATCCTGATCCCGCTGGCGGGTGCGGTGGCCTTCCGGATGCCGATGCCCGGTGGCGCGGAACTGGGTGTGGAGTCCGCGGCGGGACTGATGATCGCACTGCCCTTTGTGCTGTTTGCGCCGATCGCCGGCTGGCTGAGCGACCGGTTTTCGAAACGCGACGTGATGTTGGCCACGGCGATACTGCAATTGATTGTGCTGATTTGGATTTGCGGCGCGGTGTGGATCAAGAACATGCCGCTGGCGCTGTTCGGGTTTTTCATGCTGGCGGTGCAGTCGGCGTTTTTCAGTCCGGCGAAAATCGGCATCAACAAGGAGCTGGTGGGCTCCCGGCATCTCGGATTCGCGACTTCCATGCAGCAGATGATGGCGATGCTTGCGATCCTCGTCGGGCAGATCATCGCGGGCTGGTTGTTCGACCGGCGCTATCAGGCATTGGGAGGAGGGGAGGTCCACGCCTGGCAGGCGGCGCTGAACCCGCTGATCCTGCTCACCCTGATGGCCGTGCCGACGCTGCTGCTGGCGTGGATCATCCCGCGAGTGCCGGCCCAGGGTGGCGGGGCTTTCAGCGCGCGGGTGGCGGTGAGTCATTTCGCGCATCTGGCGGATTTGTGGCGGGACGCGCCGCTGCGCCGGGGCGCTTTCGGCGTGGCGTTTTTCTGGGGTTTCGGCGGCTTCATCAACCTGTGGTCGGTAAAACTGGCCAAGGAAATCAGCGGCGGCGGCGAGGGTTTCGGAACGCTGTCCTCGATGTTCATGGCGGCGGCCTCGCTGGGCATGGCGGCGGGTTTCGGCTGCGCCTCGTTCCTGCTGCGGCGGCGCATCGAGCTCGGCTGGGTGCCGCTGGCGGGAATCTCGATGACGGTCTGTTCGGTGGCGCTGGCCTATTGTCCGGTGGGTTCCGCCGCCGGCTACCTTCACCTGCTCGAAACCGATCCGCTCAGTTTCGCTTTCCACTCGCCCGGGGAGGCGCTGTTTCTTCTGACACTCGGTTTGTTGGCGTTCTCGTCCGCCATCTTCCTCGCCCCGCTGAACGCCTGGATGCAGGATCACTATCCACCCGCCAAACGTGGCGAACTCCAGGCCGCGGTGAACCTGCAGGACTGCCTGGCCGGCATCCTGGCGGTGGCCGCGATCGCTGTTTTTGAAATCTACACCCGCTCGCTCGGCATGACGCCGCTGGCCGGCTTCCGCATGCAGATGATCTTCATTTCGATCACATGTCTCATCGCGACGCTGCTGATCATCCGCATGCTGCCCGCGGACTTCATCCGCGTGATCGGCGTGGGCTTGGTCCGCGTGATCTACCGGATCCGGACGGCGCATCCCGAACGCCTGCCGGCCAAGGGCGGCGTGCTGCTGCTGCCGAACCACGTGACCTTTGCCGACGCGTTTTTCATCTCCGCCGCCTGTCCGCGGCCGGTGCGCTTCGTGATGGACGAGGCTTTCACCGCCAGCACGGCGATCCGGGTGTTCACCGGCATCTTCGACACGGTGAACATCCGCCGCGACCAGTCGCTGGAGGCGATCCGCATCGTCATCCGCGCGCTTCGGAACGGCGATGTGGTGTGCTTGTTTCCCGAAGGACAACTGACCCGCACCGGCAGCCTGTCCACACTCCAGCGCGGCTTCGAGCTGATCGCCAGAAAAGCCGGACATCCGCTCATTCCGGTGTGGAGCGATGGCGCGTGGGGCTCGGTTTTCTCATTCGAACGAAACCGCTTCTTCCACAAAATCCCCCATCATCTGAAATACGGCATCACCGTGGCCTTCGGCCAGGCCATCGATCCGGAACACGCCGATCTCGAAACCGTGCGCAACGGCATGCTCGCCGCATCCTCGGATGCGGTGGCGCGGCGCTTCGCCGGGCGCGTCTGGTCGAGGCGCATGCCGCAGGAGGAAAACCCGGCCGTGGCGGCCTTCCGCGCGGCCGATGCGCACGCCCGGCGCAGACTCTGGATCAACGGCCACCAGATCGGCATGGTCAACGCCTTGCCGCGACGGCAGGTATTCCACCTCCTGCGCGACGACCCGCTGCTGGCCGGTCTGCTTGGGCTCACCGCGGCGTTTCCCGCGCTTTTCCGCGCATCGATCCGGCTGCACGACAATTTCGACGGCGACCATGACGCCATCTGGGTGGGTGGTGACGTCCTGCGTCACGAAATCCACTATTCCCAAATCACCGCGCGCCAGATCCAGTTTTATGATTTCGGCCCCGAAGCGCTCAAACCCGTCGAGCGCGGCGGCCTCTGCCACTGTCCCTGCCTCGCGCTGGACGGCCTGGTGGTGGCCATGTCGATGCCTCATCCGCCGCCGGTTCCCGCAGGCTTGGACCCGCAGCCCGGCCGCAAGCCCCGCTCATGGGGGAAACTCCTGCCCGGCTGGCACATCGGGATCGATGCCGCCAGCGGCGTGTCCGTGGTGAAAGGCCCCGCCGCGCCGCATCATGGTCTTGCGCTGCCAGACGGCTGCACGCTCGATGCGGAGGGCTTCATCGTTTGTTAGATACCCGCTTTCCACAGCATCCGCGCGCCGAAGACCACCAGCAGCAGGCCGAAGATGCGGGCGAGCGTCTGGTTGCCGAGGCTGCGCATCAGGTCGCTGCCGAACCAGGCCGAGACGGCTGATGCCGCGCCGACCGCGGCGACGACCTTCCAGTCGATGAGGTTGTTGGCGCGGCTGTTGTTGAGCGTGGCGGCGATGGCGGTGATGATGATGACGGCCATCGAGGTGGCCACCGCCTGCTTGTGCTCCAAGCCGAGCAGCGCGACGAAAGCGGGCACCATGACGATGCCGCCGCCGACGCCACACAGCGCGCCCAGCAATCCGGCCGCGAGACCGACGAGTATGGCGAGGAGGGTGACTTTCATGCGGGTCATGGCGGACCTGCAGCGGGCCCGACGAGCCCTGCCATAGCCGCCAATCCGGGGATCGGCGATGAAAAAACCCGGCCAGCCGCGCACGGTCATGTGGTTCGTTCTTTCAAAAATCCGCTCCCGCGCTAGTTTTCCGCCTGCCATGAGAATTTTATCCGTGCTGCTTGCGTTCCTCGCCACCTTCGGGTTGCGGGCTGAAGAAGTCGCCGCGCCCGCGCCTTCCGTAGCTCCGCCGGTGGAAATCCCCGATGACGGCGCCCGCGTCGCCATCCTCGGGTATCATGATTTTTCCGAGACCGAGCCGGAAACCGCGATGCGCATCCGCACCTCGAAGTTCCGCATGCAGATGGAGGCCATCCGGCAGCTCGGCATCACCGTCATCTCGCTCGACGACTTCATCGCCTGGAAAAAGGGCGAACGCGACATCCCGGAAAAATCCGCCCTGATCACCTTGGACGACGGTTGGAAGTCGGTTTACACCGATGCGTTTCCGATCCTCAGGGAATTCGGCTACCCCTTCACACTTTATCTCTACAAGAACTACGTCGATGGCGGCGGCAAGGCGCTGACCACGGCGATGATCCGCGAGATGGTCGCCGCGGGTGCCAGCATCGGCAGCCACTCGATGAGCCATCCGTATCCGGCCACGGTCAAAGGTTTCATGAAAAAGGGCCCGCAAGCCTATGACGCCTACCTGCGCCGGGAAATGGGCGAGTCGAAACGCTTCCTCGAAACGAAATTCAGGGTGAAGGCCGGCACCTATGCCTATCCCGGCGGGTTTTATACCCCGGAGATGCTCGCCCTCGGCAAGGAGTTCGGATACCATCACATGTTCACCGTCATCCCCGGCAAGGTCACGCGCTCCGCACCCGACGACACCCTGCCGAGATACATGATACTCGGGAACTATGACAAGATCTTCGAGTTCGCCACCACCTTCCGCGACTCCAACAACCCCGCCGCGCAACCCGCCGGCGCGATTGTGGGAATGATCCAGACCACGCCCCATCCCGTCGAACCCGAGCCGGGCGCCATCATCAACTCGCGGCTTCCCGAAATCACCGCCGATCTCTCGAAGCTCGCGGCAGTGGATCCCGCCACGCTGGTGATGAAGGTGTCGGGCTTCGGCGAGGTTCCCGCCAATTACTCGCCCGATACCGGCAAATTCTCATGGCAGGTCAACCGCCGCCTCCGCCACAGCACCTGCCAGGTCGCCGTCTCGTGGAAAGACTCCGCCGGCAAACCGCCGGAAACCCCGCTGCGCTGGTCCTTCCAGATCGACCGCGACTCCGCCTACCTGCCCGACGGCGAGTGATTTTCAGTTTTTCAGTTTTCAGCATTTCAGCTTTTTCCCCACATGTTCTCCTCCCTGTCAGACAGCCTCGACAAGACCTTCCGCAACCTCCGCGGGGTCGGGAAAATCTCCGAGAAAAACATCACCGACGCGCTGCGCGAGATCCGCATCGCCCTGCTTGAGGCGGATGTCGAATTCGGTGTCGCCAAGGACTTCATCGCCCGGGTGAAGGAGAAATCGATGGGCGAGGACGTGTTCAAGTCCATCAAGCCCGGCGAGCAGATCGTCAAGATCTTCCATGACGAGCTCGCCGCGCTGTTAGGCGGCGACCAGGCGCCGCTCGACCTCAACCCGCCGGCGCGCATCCTCATCTGCGGCCTCAACGGCGCGGGCAAGACGACCACCTCCGCCAAGCTCGCCAACCGCCTGAAAAAGGAAGGCCGCCGCCCGCTGCTCATCGCCTGCGACCTCTACCGCCCGGCCGCCATCGACCAGCTCGCCACGCTCGCCAAACAGGTCGATGTGCCCTGCTACACGCCGGACGCCGGAGAAACGGATGTCGTGAAGGTCGCCAAGGACGCACTCGTATGGGCCGAACAACAACGCGGCACCGTGCTCATTTTCGACACCGCAGGCCGCCAGGAAATCGACGAGCGCCTGATCGGGGAACTCAAGCGCCTGCACGCCTTCGTCCAGCCGAAGGAAACCCTGTTGGTCGCCGACTCCGCCACCGGCCAGCAGGCGGTTTCCGTCGCCACGCACTTCGATGACGCCGTCGGCATCACCGGCATCATCCTCACCAAGCTCGACGGCGACGCACGCGGCGGCGCCGCCCTCTCGATGCGCGCCGTCACCGGCAAGCCGATCAAATACGCCGGCGAGGGCGAGAAACTCGACCAGCTCACCGAGTTTCATCCGGACCGCATGGCCGACCGCATCCTCGGCATGGGCGACATCGTCGGCATGGTCGAGCAGGTCGCCTCCAAGGTCAACGAGGACGACGCCATGCGCTCGATGAAGCGCATGCAGGAGGGCAAATTCGATTTCACCGACTTCCTGGACCAGATGAAGATGATCCAGAACCTGGGTCCGCTCGAAGGGTTGTTAGGGATGATGCCCGGTTTCAGCAAGATCAGGAAACAGCTTCCCGGCGGCTCGCTCGACACCTCGCGCCTCAAGCGCACCGAGGCGATCGTGCTCTCGATGACCCTTCAGGAACGCCGCCGCCCGGAGATCATCAAGGGCAGCCGCCGCCAGCGCATCGCCGCCGGTTCCGGCACCTCGCTGATGGAGGTCAACCAGCTCATCAAGCAGTTCGGCGAGATGCGCAAGCTGATGAAATCGCCGCACAAGATGAAGAACATGATGCGCCAGATGGGAGGCGCGGGAGGCCTTGGAAACATGATGAAGGGCATGGGCGGTGGCAGGTTCCCTTTCCAATGAGTTGCCAATCATGAAAAAAAACCAACATCAGTCGCAACCCGGCCGCGGATGGAGTCATTCCGAGTCTGCGGGGAATGAACCAGAAGATGCTGATCCAAGGTTCGCCGCACATCCCTTCCGAACGGCTCGATGGCTGATCCGCGGCCTCATTTCCATTCTTCTCGTTTCTTCCGGCACCTACGGCGCGGAAGACGTGCGGAACTGGACCAGCAGTGCCGGAACGACCCTCAAGGCCGGCATCGTTTCGGTGGATGGCGATTCCGTCACCTTGCAACGCGTTGAAGATGGCAAGCACTTGAAGGTGAAAATCGCCCTGCTTTCCGCGGACGCGCGGGAAAACGACCGTCGACGGCATCGATGCCAAGCCAGGCGTCATCAGTGGCCCGATCACCTGCAGCGATGGCAAGTGGTCCTACCATCTTTACCTCCCGAAGGACTTCCACACCGGCAGGAAGTGGCCCGTCTGGTTCGTCATGAGCGCGGGTGGTGGCAATGAAGGCCGCCCCATCGACCGTTACCGCGACGGCGCCGAGCGGCTTGGCTGCATCGTCGCCCTGTCCGTGGAATCGAAGAACAACTTCGCCGATTCCGATCAGGCGATGGCCGCGATGGCCGACCATGTCTTCGGGAAACTCCCGGTCTATGACGAGCTCGGTTTCTCCTCGGGCATGTCCGGCGGCTCCCGGATGGCCTATCTCATGGCGGAGCGCGACAAGCGGATCGCCGGCGTGCTGGCCTGCGGTTCGGGTAGCGGCGTTTACCTCAAGGAAAAGGATTTCCGCGATGCGGAGCTGCGCAAGTCGACCTACATCTACAGCCTCATCGGCACCAATTGCTTCAACCGTAGCGAAGCCGTGACGAGTCATCTGAAAATGCCCGCGGATTACCGCCTTCGCTTCTTTCCCGGCGGCCATGCCTGGGCGGACTCGCCACTGATCGCCCAAGGCATGGCGCGCGTCCTCGGCGAGGCACTCAAGATCAACAAGGACGACGAACTCGCCGCAGAACGCCTGAACTACGCCGATAAGATGTCCGCCTGGATGGATGAAATGGCCGTCGACGAACCATGGGAAGCCGCTTACTGGGCGGACTTTCTGGCGACTTTCCCGGGAAATCCCGCCGTCGCCACCCATGCCAAATCCGTCGCATCCAAAGTCAGGGCCGACGCCAGGGTTGCTCAGGCCGCCGATGCCGAGGAAGACATCAGGAAGTTCACCAGGAAGCACTTCAACAAGCATGTTGAGCTCAAGGACGGCAAGGTTCCCGACGCGTCCCGTGAAGCCGAGGCCGCCAAGCTCGCCGCCAAGTATCCCGGCCTGCCCCATGCCGAGATCCTCACCAAACTCGGCGGCACGAGCTGAGGCAAGCTCTCCGGTCTCACATGCCCTGTCCGGCTGGCACCGCAATCTATTGGGTCGCGGACTGCTTCGACCCGGTTTGTTGCGATGCATCGCAACGAGAAAATTACCAGAGACACAAATCCACAGCCGCAGGAAGCAGGGGAAATCGGGTGGGCCGGACTCCGCAGCGATCCCTTGTTGGCCGCCGCCTTCAGGCCGGGCATCCCAAACCCGCTCTTGGTGCCGTGGAAGCCGCCGCCGCGCCACGCCCGGCAAGGCAATGAACTCAAATCCCACGTCGCCAGGTTCCGGGGGCGCGTCCCGGAGTAGAGCGCAAGCTGGTGAGCGCGCCGACCACCGGCGAAGCACGGCTTTTCCCCTGCGCCCCGCAAATCGCCCGCCCCCACCCCACCCCTCGCGCACAGGCTCGGGGTGTCAGGATTTGCGCGCTCTAAGGGCTTGCCGGAAGTGACGCGCTTGGAAAGAATGATGGCTCTTGCAGGTTTCCCTGCCGAGCCCATCCGGCCAGCCATGTCCAACGACTCCATCAAGCCCATCAACGTCGCCGAGGAACTTTCCCAATCGTTCCTGGAATACTCGATGTCCGTGATCATTTCCCGCGCGCTGCCCGACGTGCGCGACGGCCTCAAACCATCCCAGAGGCGCGTGCTCTACGCCATGCGGCAGCTCGGCGTCACGCCGGGCAAGGCCCATGTCAAGTGCGCCAAGATCGTCGGGGAAACGATGGGCAATTACCACCCGCACGGCGACCAGTCGATCTACACCACGCTCGTCAACATGGGCCAGCCGTGGTCGATGCGCGACATGCTCGTGGATGGCCAGGGCAATTTCGGTTCCGTGGAAGGCGATGCCGCGGCGTCGATGCGATACACCGAGGCGCGCCTGCACCACCTCGGCATGGCGATGATGGAGGATCTCGACAAGGATACCGTCGATTTCCAGCCGAACTATGACGGCTCGCAGGAAGAGCCCACCGTCCTGCCCTCCGCGTTTCCGAACTTCCTTGTCAACGGCGGCACCGGCATCGCCGTTGGCATGGCCACCAACCTCGCGCCGCACAACCTCGGCGAGGTGGTCGATGGCATTTGCGCCCAGATCGACAACCCGGAGATCACGCTGCCGGAGTTGATGCATTACATCAAGGGACCGGACTTTCCCGTGGCTTGCGAAATCCGCGGTATCCGCGGCATCGAAAGCTACTTCGCCACCGGCCGCGGCTCGATGCGCCTGCGCGGCAAGGTCGAGATCGAGGAAAACGAAAACGGCAAATCCATCATCGTCATCCGCGAGGTCCCCTACGGCGTCAACCGCGCCGTGCTGCAGGAACGCATCGCCGAACTCGTCAATGAGAAGACCCTCACCGGCATCTCCGGCATGCGCGACCTCTCCGACGAGGAAACCCGCATCGAGATCGAGTTGAAACGCGACGCCCGCCCGCAGGTCGTCGTCGCCCAGCTCTTCAAGCTCACCTCGCTGGAGACCTCGTTCAGCGTCAACATGCTGGCCATCCACAACAAGCGGCCGCGCCAGATGTCGCTCAAGGAAGTGATCGACGCCTACATCGAGCACCGCCGCGAGGTCGTCCTGCGCCGCACCCGTTTCCTCCTCAACAAGGCGGAGGAGCGCGCCGAGTTGTTGGAAGCCTTCCTGCTCGCGCTCGGCCACCTCGACGACTTCATCAAGATCATCCGCGATTCGAAAAACCGCGACGAAGCCCGCGAGCGCCTCGCTGCATACGAGTTCTCCACCGCCACCGCCGAAAAGCTCGGCATCCTCATCCGCTCGCAGGCCGCCGTGCAGGGCGACCGCTATGTGTTCTCCGAGCGCCAGGTCAACGCCATCCTCGAACTGCGCCTTTATCAACTCACCGGCATGGAGCAGGACAAGGTGAAGGGCGAATACGACGGCATCCTGGTCGAGATCAAGGACCTGCTCGACATCCTCGCCCGCGAGGTGCGCGTGCTCACCCTCATCAAGGACGAGCTGCGCGCCATCCGCGAAAAGCACGCCACCCCGCGCAAGTGCCCGATCCTTGCCGAGGCCGGCGAGGTGGCCATGGAGGATCTCATCGCCAACGACGCGATGATCGTCACCCTCTCGCACCGCGGTTATGTGAAACGCACGCCCGCCACCGAATACCGCCTGCAAGGGCGCGGCGGCAAGGGCCTCAAGGGCATGGAAACCAAAGCCACCGGCAAGGACGAGCCCGATGACTTCGTCGAGCACCTGTTCTCCGTCCAGGCGCACGACTACCTGCTGTTCTTCACCAACACCGGCCGTCTCTACGTCGAGCGCGTGTTCGAACTGCCCGAAGGTTCGCGCACCTCCACCGGCCGCAGCATCAAGAACGTGCTCAACCTCAAACCCGAGGAGAAAATCGCCGCGCTGCTGCGCCTTGAACGCGCCACCGATGATTCCGGAAATGACATCACTTTCCGCGAGGACGCCGGTTTCGTGTTCTTCGCCACCCGTTCCGGCAAGGTCAAGAAGACGGCGCTCAATGATTTCCGCAACTACCGCAAGGACGGCATCATTGCGATCAATCTGGAGGAAGGGAACGTCCTGATCGGTGTCAGCCTGACCAGCGGGGAGGACGAGATCGTCCTCGTCACCCGCGACGGCATGTGCATCAAGTTCACCGAAGGCGTTTACAAGAAACCCCAGGGCGAGCCGGCCGAAGGAGAAGAGCCTGTCGAAGAGGAAGCCGGTGTGGAAGAAGCCGGCGAAGACGAAGGCAAGCCGCAGATCCGCCCGCAAGGCCGCGCAACCGCCGGAGTCACCGGCATCCGCCTTCGCAAGGACGACTACGTGGTCGGCATGGCCATCGCTTCGGAGGAAACAATGCTGCTGGTCGCCTCGGAGAACGGTCTCGGCAAACGCACCGCATTCTCCAGCTACCGTGCCCTCCGCCGTGGCGGTCGCGGGGTGAAGACCCTCAATGTCACCGACAAGACGGGCAAGCTCGTCAATGCCGTCGCCGTCACCGAGCAGGACGAACTCATGCTCATGACCTCCACCGGCCAGAGCATCCGCATCCGCGTCGCGGAAATCCGCGAGACCGGCCGCGTCGCCCAAGGCGTGAAACTTCTCACCCTTAATGAAGGCGAAAAACTTCAGGACATCTCACTGGTCATCCCGGATGGCGAGGACTCGACGGGTGAACCCACCATGGATCCGGATCCGGAATCCACTCCGACGGATGAAACCGCCGAATAACCCGCGCATGACTCACGTCCGCCCGGTTGAAACCCTGATCCTCAACCTTCGCGGCCAGAAGGTGCTGTTGGATGCCGACCTGGCCGCCATCTACGGCGTGCCGACCAAGGCGCTCAACCAGGCCGTGAAACGCAACACCGAGCGGTTCCCGGAGGATTTCGTGTTCCAGCTAACGGCAGAAGAATGGGACGAACTGAACCGGTCACAAATTGTGACCGGTTCCCAAAAGCACCGCGACCCTCGTTTCCTGCCACGGGTTTTCACCGAACACGGTGCCCTCATGGCCGCCAACGTGCTCAACAGCCCGGATGCCGTCCGCATGAGCGTTCATGTCGTCCGCGCCTTCATCAAGCAGCGCGAGCTGGTCGCCGGGCAGGCGGAAATTCTGAAAAAACTCGCCCAAATCGACGCCACGCTGCTCAAGCACGACGAGGCCCTGCGCATCATCTGGCAGGAACTCCAGCCACTGCTCGCCCCGCCGCCGGAGCCGGAAAAACCGGAAATCGGCTTCCACGTCCGCGAGCCGGGCGTGAAATACAAGGTCAAGCCACGCGGCAAATCCACGCGATGATCCTGCGGGGAAAAACCATCATCGAAGACATCAACCCCGCATGGCCCGCTCCACCGTCCACTACGCCGATTCCGATACCAACCGCATCCTCAAGCGCCTGCACAACAAGCTGCGCCCGGCGGGAACTCCGGTGCAGCGGGTGGAATACATCATCGAACTCCTGCTTCTGCGGATCTTCGAGGTGAAGCTGGTCCAGGATCTGGAGTTCAAGCCCCTGCGGGCCGCTTTCGCGGGCGAGCAGGCCGATCTGCTTTTCTCCACGCTCTCCACCTTGCCGAATGAGCAGATTCTTCCGGCGCTGAATCAGAAGTTCTTTCCGTTCTACGCGAATATCCTCGCCGCAGCCCGGAAAGTCTGGCCGGGAAACCTGACCACCAAGGTCCAGGACCAACTCGTTCTCATCGAGGAGGTGTTCTCCAACTCGAATTTTACCAACAACGTCAACAGCGGCAACATGGCCGAAATCATCGGGCTGGTCGCCGAGTTGGACGGTGAGCGCCTGCTCAAGACCGACCTGCTGGGCGACGCCATCGAATCCGCCCTCTCCGAAACCGGCGGCACCAAGGACATCGGCCTGCACCGCACGCCCGATCACATCCGCCAGTTCATGACCGCGCTGGTGCTGCCGACCTTCAAGGACCGGATCTTCGATCCCACCGTCGGCACCGGCGGCTTCATGTTCGACAGCTTCGAATACGTCATGCAGGGCGTCAGTCAGGATGGCACCTGGCCGGGACCGAAGGCACATCCCGAGCTGATCGCATGGTTCAAGGACTGGTTTGCCCGCCATCCCGTGCCCATGCCCGGCATCGAGGCCAGCACGGATTTCTACCGTACCGGCGTGGGTGGCATCGAATACCTCGGGATGGTGCGGAAAATGGCCGCCATCAATTTCTACGTGCGCGGCCTCAACCCCGGCAACATCGAGCAGGGCGACGCGCTCGAACGCTTCGGCACCGGCATCCTGCCGAAAAGCAAGAGCGTGATCCTCGCCAATCCGCCCTTCGGTGCGGAGCGCGACAAGGAATCCTATCCGAATGTCTGGAGCGAATACGCCACCGAGACGGAAACCACGATCCTCTTCGTGAAACTCATGCTGGAATCGTTGAAAGACGGCGGACGCTGCGCGGTCATCGTTTCCGAAGGCTTCCTCACCTGGGATCAGAATAGCGCCCGCGCCCTGCGCCGTGCGCTGCTGGAGGAATGCGATCTCGAAGCCATTATCAGCTTGCCCCAGGGGCTGTTCGTGAGCAAGGGCGGCCAAGGGCCGAAGACCAGCATCCTCTACTTCGTCAAAGGCCGCCGCACCAAGAACGTCTGGTTCTACAAGGTTACCAACGACGGCTACACCATGGGCACCAACCGCAAGGTCCAACCCGGCTGCCAGCTCGTCGAAGCCCTCGACCTGTTCCACAAGCACGTCGCGAAAGGCAAGACGCCGCCGGAGTCCCGACACAGCTTTTCCGTGCCCGCCGACTGGATCAAGGTGCTCGATCCGCGCGTGAAGGACCGCATCCGCACCGACACCCGCGCGGAAATGAAGGAAAAGGAGGCACAGGATCGCGCGAAACTCACTGCCAAACTCGACAAGCAAATCGCCGACCGGAAAATCACCAAGGCCCAATACAAGGCGAAGCTCGAAGAACACGCGGACGCCTGGTATGGCAAGACCGAGAACCTCTGCGCCCAGAAGATCGAACGCGCCCACGCCTACTCCTTCAACCTGCCGAACTACCGCAGCAGCCTCACGGCGGAGCAGATCAAGGCCTGGCACGACTTCGCGTCTTCCCAGTTTCTCGACGACGACCCTTCGAAGAACTTCGAGAAAAAATACCGCGCTCTTTGCAAAGCCCCCCCTGCCGACTTGGACCGGTTGCTCTCGCAACTCGATCCCCGGCACACCCTGGAACTGGACATCGCCCGCCAGTTCCTCACCGGAATCACCGCCGCTGATCTGAAAAAACATCCGCACCTGCGGACCTTGTCCGAAATCATTGCCACGCAGCAAAGAACGCCGCAGGTGGCGCTTGGTGAAATGCTAACGATACGCCGCGAGGTGGTGAATCAACAAGATTACAGTGGCGAGACTGACATTATTGGGAAAATCCGATTTGCAGACGGCAAGCTGTTCATGCGTGAGGAGCGAACTGCGGAAACAAATCTTCAGTGGACTGAAAAGGGCGACCTGATCATCTCCAAGATCAACTTCCATCAAGGCGCAACTGCGGTGAACAATTGCGGTAGGGTCTTGGCCTCAATGGACTATCTCATTTACACTGTGGATCGCTCTGTGGCGCTTCCAGACTATATTTTTCATGTGGTGAGGCATCCGATTTTCTTGGCGGCAATAGAAGCGAATAAGCCAGGCGGTGTGAAAGGCAGATCGCAGCCAGACTTTATCGAAACGCTTGCAGTCCCCCTGCCCTCAATCGAGCAACAAGAAGAAGTAGCCAGGTTAGCCGCGAAGCTTGGTTCGGTTAGTTTTGGAGCCGAACTAGTTCTCGAAAACTGGGGAATCAATACGGCTGTGTTCGGAGGAAACGAAGTTGCTT
>JALOUA010000020.1 GCA_025457625.1 Akkermansiaceae bacterium | reverse complement strand
TTCCAGGGTTTCCTCAAGCTGTGCCGGGGGGAGCGAATCCCATGAGTTTGCGGTGAGGGTGGTAGAAGATAGAATCTGAGGAACAACTCCGCTGGCGAGGACTCTGGCCCGATAGACGAGGAATTTTCCTCCACCGTTGTTTTCCACGAAGTGCGTCGGGAGCCGTGAGCGATCCGGATTTCTCGGATCGAGGCCAAGCGCCCAGGCTAGGCCGTTGGGGATGCCGGTGTTGAAGGGATCGGCATTGAAATCTCCCGCGCCATCGAGCCAGGCGGCTTGGAAGGCGAAATAGGTGAATAGCGAGGCAGGATCGATGAATTGCAGCGTCACCGGGGCGGAGACGAGGCTGTTGCCGGCGTTGTCCTGCGCGAAGGTGGTGAAGGCGAAGTCGCCGGGTGTGGAAGAAGTGGCGGTGGTGGTGAATGGGCGGTTGGTGGTCGAGCCAATGGGTGAGCCGTTCAAGCGGAAGAGGACGCTGGTGATGGTGCCGTCCAGATCAACGATTTCCACGCCGACCGGAATATTCGTGCCGATGACGGCTTTGGTTAGGGACGGAGGGGAAACATTGAAAGCCAGGGGCTTGGCTCCCGGGGAGGCGCTGAGAGATGTGCCGCTGCTATTCGATGCCACAACGCCGGAAACGGCCATGATTCCGTCCTGCAAGGTGGTGTAATTGAGGTCCAGCGTCACCGCGACGGACCCAGTCGGGGCGATAGGGGTGTTGGAGGAGGAATAAATCACAAAGCGGGTTTTCCCATTGGTCTGCAATTCGGAGTCGATCTGATGGGGGCTGGCTCCCTGCAAAACCGGGGTTCCCACCGAAACACCGGGAACGGTGAATCCGACATCGAACTGGAGGGCCACTGCGGAAGGTGGCGTGCTAAGATGGAACGATACCGGCAGTGGCTCCGCCGAGGTTTGAGAAAGAGACGCTACCAGAAATGGCAGCAGGATTCGGGTTAGCGACCGGTTTGATTTCATGGGAGTGGTGGTGATTCGGTGGCGGTGAGATTGCGGGAGATGAATAAGGAAAAAGGGGCGTTCCATTCGGTTCTACGACGTTTCGTTCCCTGAGTGACAAAGTTTGATGAAAAAATTTTGATGGTGGTCGGGAGGCAGCGGGAAGTGAACCTCAATCTTGGATATGCCCTCCACCCCGCCGCTTGTCATGAGCGATCGAGTGCCGGCGCGGCGGGATGGAGGGGTGCTGGATGGGGAGAAAAACGGCATTCAAGGTTTACTACGACGTGCCTTCATTTCCGTGACTGATTTTGTGGAAAATTTTTTAGGGAAATTTTCTGCGCGTTGGAAATCAACGGGTTGGGGGTTTTTCGTCGAGGCTCAGCGGTGGCATGGGGGGATGCGAGGCTTGGGGACAGATTGTCCCCAAGACGGGCTGGAACAGGTTGTTCCAGCTACGGGTGGATGCGTTTAGAGGTCGTGTCGTCTCCGATTCACCATGTATCCCACGTTGACCGGGACGGTATTCCCGCATAGATTTCCTTCGTAATGAGCTTAGCCGAAGTCCTTGCTGAACTGCCTGCCTTGTCCAGACGTGAACGTCGGGAACTGGTTTTTCGCATCGTGGAAATCGACTCCAGCGAGGCGGAGTTGGAAGATCTGGCAGCGTGCGAGCAGGCTGCGATGACCGGCTTTGCGCTACTCGAACGCATGGAAGCGGAGGATGCCACAGCGTGAAAGCCGGGGAAGTCTGGCAGGTGGATCTGGGCATGGCCGGTAAAATCCGCCCCTGCCTCTTACTCACCGGCCTGCCGGAAGAGGACGAACTCGCCTTGGTGACGATCATCCCCCATACCACGGCACTGCGCGGGAACCCATCCGAGTTGGAAATTCCAAAGGCGTTCCTCAAAAAAGGCGCGTTCCACCTTCAGCAGATCCAGTCGGTCCCGACGGTGCGCCTGATGAGGCGTCTTGGGAGCTTGAGTCCGTCCGAACTCGAACTGGTCCACGCTCGGCTCATGGTGCGACTCGGTTTTAGAATGACTGACGCTTGATTTCTCCCGAGCCCGGATCGGAGTTCAGCCATCCTGGTGCGTGATGCGGAAACTGCCATGGGACCAAGTTTGGGGACAGGTTGTCCCAAAAACGGGCTGGAACAGGTTGTTCCAGCCACGGTAGGAGGCGCTTAGCACTCTGCTGTCGTTGAAGGCGGCGGGCAGGATGTCATGGATACTTCTTTGAAAAGGCTTCGCGCACTTCGTTGGCACGACGCTCATAGAGCGCCGCTACAAGCGTTTCAGAGGCTTTTGCCGCGGAAGAAGGAGCGGGGGGCGGTGAGGGGGAAGACGCGGATGAGGGTGGGGCCGGATTCGGTGGTGGAGAGCGGGGTGGCGGGTTGCCAGGCGGCGGGATCGGAGGGGTCGGTGGTGGTTTCGAGGGCGCTGGCCATCGAGCGGCGGGTGTCGCTGAGCAGTTCGATGGTGTCGGGCGCGGTGCCCTGGCGGATGGCGAGCGGTGGCGGGGTGCCGTCCCAGGCGAGGAAGTTGTCGAAGGTGACATCGATGGGCAGCGGATGCGGCATGGCGACGCCGAAGCCGCAGCGGCCGGGTGTGGAGGCGAGATTGAAGTTCTGCACGGTGATGCTGGCGACCGGCGTGCCGGGGTCGGTGAGGTCGAAGATCCGGCCGGTGTGGCGGTCGCCTCGGCTGGCGAGGACGAGGCGATAGACGCGGGTGGGGTCGAGGGTGAAGGTCGGAGACTGCGACAACTGAAGCAGGGCTTCATTGGAAGCGAGGTAGATCCGGATCCGGCCGAGTCCGCCTTGGAGGGTTTGGAGGGCGAGGAGGAATCCGTCGGTTTTGCCGAATCCGGTTTCGGGTTGAATGCGGGTGAAGACACCGGGAAACGAACCGTCGAGCAGACCGGGCTGTGGCACCTGCCAGGAAAGGATGTCCACCGAGGCCACGGCATCGACGAACTCGGTGGGCGCAAGCAGGTTGGCGCGGGGCAAGGCACCGATCCCATAAATTGAGAAGGCTCCGGCTGGCGGCACGCCGCAAGTGATGCGGCAGGATTGGGCGCTGAAATCGAAATTGGCGAGGTTGTAGCCGATTTCCTTGAGTGGTTCCAAGCGTTCCCATGAGGCATCGGGCACGGTGGCGAAGGACGATTCATCGTCGGCGCGGACGATTGGAAGGCCGGCGAGAAGAGCCAGAGCGAGGGCAAGCGGCAGACGTGGCATGCGGGTGCTTAGAGCTTAAACCATGCCACAGTTCGGGTGGCAAGGCGGAGGCGTGTTTCCCAAAAAGCGAAGTTGAATTCCACAGGAGGAAACAGAGATCACCGAGGTCTCAATGTTGGCTACGGATTAGAGCAGTCGGGGATCGATTTCGACGGGTTCCGGGCCCTTGGTGACCCAGTCGATGCGAAAATCCGGATGGGCGGGATTGAGAAGGACGTTGTGCTCGGAGGGGACGATGGCGCTCGGAACGAGCAGCGCCGGGGATTGGCGGGCCAGCAGCCACCCATCGCCGAGGTCGCGGGTGCGTTCGGGGTCGGTTTTCCACTGCCGTGGCAGGGCGGTCGTGGTATCGATGTGTGTTGCTGGAACTTCGATTTGCCACGCGACCAGGGGGCGAATCGCCAAGTGGACATCGAGATGAACGAGGATTTCCAAGAGGGCGAGTGAGCGGTGTGTGGCGGTGTAAACGATCAAGCGCCCGCGATGATGCCATCTTCCGGAACCGTGAATGCCACCTTGGCCGCTAAAGGCGCTTGCAGCGGTGCGGCCGAATTCCGCCACGCAGATACGGTGAAGGAGCATGGAACTTATTGGAAATTGCCGTAGGCGAGACCCGCGATGAGGCCTTCGACTTCTGCGGTGCCGACGTCCGTATCGAGCAAGTCCAGGGGGGACTCTTGACCAAGTGAGGCGCATGGCCTGAGCAACCACTCTGCGATGGCGTCATCGCCACGGAACAGGTTGCGGGCCTGATTCCAGACTCGCGCGACTCGCAGGATGCGTTCGGATTCCTGGGCGGACAGTTTTTCCCCGGCCTTGCGCTTGCGGTTGAGGGTGCGGGCGACGAGGCCAAGTTTGTTGGCCAGCACCTCTTGGGACACCCCAAGACGCTCGGCGGCCTGAACAAAGCTTTCGGCAGGCAGCCCCTGGCGGATACGCCGCATCATCGCGGAAGGCGTGCTTTTGGCAGGGTCGAACAATGCCTGATTCATGAGTCCAAGATTAGACAAAAGACTTATCGAATCAAGACAAATGTCCAAGAGATGGACTGAACCAAGGCGGGCAGTTGTATGGGAGGCGGCGCTTCCAAGGCCGGCTTCCGCTTGAAGACGAATCTGGGCGAAACATGCCTGCCGTCCGAGTCGGGCGGGAAGCCCATCCTCCGCATTTTCAGGCAGGCTGTCAGGTGGCCAGCCGGATGCATTTCAAAATGCCCGCATGGTGGATGAGATCGACGGTCAACCAGCTTGGTGGTTCGGCTGGCGAGTGGCTGAGGCGCAGGCGGACGCGGGTGCGGCCACCGGGGAGTTGTTCGAGAATCGAGACATCCTCCGGGGCATCTGTTTGCAGTTCGTTGCGGATCCTGGCCATCAGGCCGCTGTCGGCAGCGGGCACGGTGTGGATCCACGCGCCGAGTTTGCGATCGGCGGTGAATGGCAGTGGGTGGAAGAGCGCTTCGAGGGACCGTGCCGCGGAGCCGGGATCCGTCGCGGCCAGGAGTGCGGCATCCTTAAGCGCACGTGCCCAGGCTGCGGCCTCGTCGGCGGAAACGGGACGGGCGGATGTCTGATAGAGCGGGGTGCGCTGGAAATTTTCGCCGTGGATGGTGGTGATGCCTTGTTTGGTGATGGTTCCGGTGAGCTGAAGGATGCATTCCGCTGCCTCGCTGGCTCCATCGGCGCGGCGCCCGTCGCAGGCTTCCACGGCGCACGCGCTTAGCTGGAAACTGTCGTCGGCGGCGCTCCAACGTTGGTCGATGTGAAGGATGTGGACCGTGACACGTTCGGCGCGGGATTTTGAATCCTGCCAGAGATTTTCGATTTCGCTGCGGGAGACCGGGCCATGATTCCGGTAAACCGTGGGGTCGGCGTAGTAGCCGGTCCAGTGGGAGATGGGGCCGCGGGGTTTGGGTTCCGGCGCCGCGCCTAACAAAAACTTGGCGAGTCGATGAAGGTGCGCGGTCATCTGGCCGTTGACCCAGTGGCTGTCGTGGCGCATGAGGATCTCCGATGGCTTCGGATTGAAGAAGGCGGCGGCGGGTTTGGCGAACAGCGAAGCCGTGCCGATGGCGGCCATGGCGAGCAAAACGGGCAGGATGAGAGTCCGCCGAGGGTCATCATGATGGGAAAAAGCAGCGGCGTGAAGCCGATCCGGTCCACGGTCCGTGCCAGCGGATGGCCTGGCGGGCCATAGCTGTCATACAGCCAGAATCCGTCGCCGGGCGTGTGCCAGGCCCACGGGCTGACGATCGATTTGTCATTCCATGAAATTACGGCGAGGCCGCGCAGCCATGCGGGATCGCCGGGTCGCAGCCAGGTGGAGCAGGTGTCGAAGAAGATCGTCAGGATATGCAGCGCCGGGATCCACAGGCAAAAGACCTGGCAGATGCAAACCAAGGCCGCGGCCAGCCGGCCATGGCCGAGGCGCAGGCCGAAGGGCGAGGGCAGGGCCTCGCGCATCGGCACATTGCGGAAGCGCCACAAGCGCAGCACCTGCCAGATGCCGAGCGCGACGGCCGGTTGCAGCAGGGTGAAGACCGCATGGTAACCGCCGATGAGATCGCTGTGTTTGCCGATCAGGTCGAAGGGCAGCGAGAACGAGGATTTTCGCAAATGGATCAGGCTGCTGGAGCTGGCGATCAACATGTAAATGCCGATGAGCGTCCATAACAGGTCCGCGAATCGGATGGGAAATGTGACCAGCGGCGTGCCGGAGTAGCGCGGTGGGCTGTGGGTGATTTCCTCAAAGGCCTCGCGCATTTCACGAATGCTTTGCCAGCGGCGTTGGGGATCGGGTTCCAACGCGCGGCGGATCAGTTCATCCATGCGCACGTCCACCCGGCGGCTGCTGGAGACCGGTGGCCACGCGCCGCGTGGCGGGTGGTCGGTGAGCATTTCGTGAAGGATGACCCCGAGCGCGAACACATCCGTCGCAGGCGATGGTTGATAGTCCTGTCGATAGGCTTCCGGCGGCAGGTATTCGGCCGTGCCGGCGATCATGCCGGCACGGGTGAGCGAGAGTTGCTGGACGCGGCGGTATACCGGCAGCGCGAGTCCGAAATCCGCGACCTTGGCACGGCCATCGGGGTCTAACAGAATGTTGGCGGGTTTGAGGTCGCGGTGGAGGATGCCGGCCTCGTGGGCGTGGGCCACGGCATCACTGATCTGGCGGAACAGGGTGTAGGCCGTCTCCGGTGGCAGGCCGCCCGACGGGATTTCCTGGGAGAGTTCCGCGCCGTCGATGAACTCCATCGCGAGAAAAAGCCCGCCCTCCGGATCATCGAGCGGGCCGCTATCCAGCAGCGAGACGATGTGTGGATGATTGAGGGCGCGCAGGGCTCCGATCTCATCCTCGATGCGCTCCAGCGTGTCCGGTTCGCTGGCCGGGGCGATCTTGATCGCGGCCACGGCTCCGTCTGTGCTCCGTATGGCCCGCCAAACCGTGCCAAAGCCGCCACGGCCGGCGATGCCGGTGATCGTCCAGCCCGGGATCATGGGCATGGTTTCATTGCCCGCATCCAGCACCGTGAGGAGCTTGGACGGATTCAGTCCAAAAAAGCGCTTGGCCGGAGGATCGGAGTTCTGGGGCGACATCTCTCAAATGTTAATACTCCCTCTGGCGGAATCCGTGACACCAATTCCCGAATCAACTGCCGAGCAAATCGCGCAATTCCTGGTGCAGGCGCGCCTCGCAGGTGATGCCGAGGCGTTTGGCGGCAACGTCGAGCAGGCAGTGGCGGTAGCGCTGGCGGAAACGCACGGCCGCCTGGCGCATGGCGGTGCATGTCATGCCGAGTCTTGCGGCGGACTCGGCATACCGGGTCTCCGAAAACGGAGCCTCGAGCGCGGGCAGCAAAACATGGAACAGGGCTTGCCGGTTGGTTTTCGCATAGTGCGCGGAGAGTTGTTCGAGAGCCTCCTCCATCGTCGTCATGGCCCAGGCCCGGGCATACACCTTGTCGGAATCGGTGGAGTGGCTGTGATCCGCCAGATAGGCGGTTTCCGCGCTCTGCCAATCGATGGAGACATAGGTCACGCCGCCGCCGCGCTTGAGGCGGCACTCGCGCTTGTGGGCGCTGGAAAGGTGGTTGGAAAACGACCTGAGCAGCCAGGAACGCAAGCGCCCGCGCGTGGGATCGGCTTCTTCGAGTAGTCTGAAGCGGCAGATTTTCTGGAGGAAATCCTGAACCTCGTCCGCGGCATCCTCCGCCTGCCAGCCACGGTGCCTCGCCCATGCGTAGAGCGGATACCAATAAAGCCCGATCCACGAACCCAGCGCCTCGCCGCAGACCGATGCGCGTTTGACCAAGCTCCAGCGGGTGGGTGTGAACATCCCATCCGCCGCTCTCACGTCATTCAAACCTGCCGGAGGTCTCTCCATCAACGGCGAGATTCAAGCCAGCCATGCGCCCCGCGTCAAATCCAAGCGGCATTCGGCCTTGAATTTCCACCCGCAAGCTGCTTTTCACCCGAATGGATGCGGGCGCTCGCCCGTCTCAGGAAATCATGTTTCCGTTCCGGCCCCAACCTGCTACCTTGCCACTCATGAAATCGGCTATCCTTCTCACAGTCGCCGCCGCCTGCCTGCTGCACGGGCTTTCCGCGCAGTCGAAGCGCACCGAACGCAAATCGCTGCTGCACAATGATCCGGAGGTCGTTTACCTCGAGCGCTTCCTCGACAAACCCATCGAGTTGAAAGTGATCAAGGACGCGCCGATTTTTTCCGACCGGGAGGGTAAAATCCGTCTCGGCACCCTCGTCGCGGGCCAGACCGTGCCACTCGAGGCGATCACCGACAAAATCTACCGGGTCCGCGGACGCGGCACCCGCGACGGCGTGGCGGGCTGGGTGGCACCCTGGGCGTTTTCCTCCACCGATCCGGAATTCGTCGCGCGCCTCAAGGAATTCTATCAGCGCCAGATCCAGGTGCAGAAACTCATCGACGCCAAACAAATCGCCGTGGGCATGACCCTCCAGGAAGTCGAATTGGCGCTGGGCAAACCCGGCAAGACCAGCCTGCGCCGCACCGAAAAAGGCCAGAGCGGCCGCTGGGAATATGTCGATTACGAGGAAGTGAAACATTACATCACCCGCATCGATCCGGTGACCGGCCAGGCGTTCCGCCAGTTCTCGCACGTCACGCAGATCGAGAAAGGCCGCACCAATGTCGATTTTGAAGACGATGTGGTCACCGCCATCGAGGAGAGCGAGGACCGCCAGGGCGGCAACGTCCGGATCGTCGTCCCGCCGTTGATTTTCGGCTGGTGAAACGGATTTCTCCGCATAAAAAACCTGCGGAATCCGACCACCATGAAAAAATACATCGCAGAATTGATAGGAACCTTCTGGCTCGTCCTTGGCGGTTGCGGCAGTGCCGTGCTCGCCGCCGCGTTTCCGGACGTCGGCATCGGCCTGTTAGGCGTCTCGCTCGCCTTCGGCCTCACCGTGCTCACCATGGCATTCGCCATCGGCCACATCTCCGGCTGCCACCTCAACCCGGCCGTCTCGATCGGCTTGTGGGCCGGCGGACGATTCAGCTCGAAGGAACTCGCCCCCTACATCATCGCCCAGGTCGCCGGCGGCATCATCGCGGGCGGCGTGCTTTATCTCATCGCCAGCGGCCAGGAGGGCTTCAAGCTCTCCGACGGTTTCGCTTCGAATGGCTTCGGCGAGCACTCGCCCGGCAAATTCACGATGGGTGCCGCCCTGCTCACCGAGGTGGTGATGACGATGATGTTCCTGTTTGTCATTCTCGGAGCCACCGCAAAACGCGCGCCACAGGGCTTCGCGCCGGTCGCCATCGGCCTCTGCCTCACGCTCATCCACCTGGTTTCCATCCCGGTCACCAACACCTCGGTCAACCCCGCGCGCAGCACGGGCGTCGCCGTCTTCGCCGGTGATTGGGCGTTGTCCCAACTCTGGCTGTTCTGGGTCGCACCGATCCTCGGCGCGGTCATCGGAGCCGTCGCCTGGCGTCTGGTGAAAGGCGATGACGATTGATCCCGGCCCCGCCAGCAAGTGTCACATTCTTGAGGCTTGGCAAGGCGGCGGCCGGCGGGCAGCTTCAAAGCATGTTCGACACCGCCCGCTACGACGGCCGCATGCCCTACCGGCGCTGCGGCGATTCCGGCCTGCTGCTGCCCGCCATCTCGCTGGGCTTGTGGCACAACTTCGGGGCCGTCGATGACTTCGAGGAAGCACGGCGGATGATGCGCCGCGCCTTCGACCGCGGCGTCACCCATTTCGACCTCGCCAACAACTACGGCCCGCCGCCGGGTTCCGCCGAGGAAGTCGCCGGACGCATCCTGGTGAGCGACTTCGTCTGCCACCGCGACGAACTGGTGATCTCCACCAAGGCCGGCCACGAAATGTGGAGCGGCCCTTACGGCACGGGCGGCTCCCGCAAGCACCTGCTCGCCTCGCTCGACCAATCACTCAAACGCCTGCGTTTGAACCATGTCGATATCTTCTACTCGCATTGTCCCGACCCCGGCACCCGCCTGGAGGAAACCATGTCCGCCCTCGCCACCGCCGTCCACAGCGGCAGGGCCATCTACGCCGGCCTCTCGAAATACCCGCTCAAACGGCTCAAAAAAGCGGTCAGAATCCTCCGTGACATGGGCGTCCGCTGCCTGATCCATCAACTGCCGCACTCGATCTTCCAGCGCGACTTGGAAACCGACGGCACACTCGACTGGCTGCACGACGAGGGCATCGGCTGCATCGGTTTCAGTCCGCTGGCCCAGGGCATGCTCACGCCGAAATACCTCGACGGCATCCCCGCCGGTTCGCGCGCGGCGAAACCCCACGGCTTCCTCAAGCCGGAACAAGTCGAGGCCCGGCACGCGCAGATCCGCGCGCTCAGCGACCTCGCCGCCGCCCATGGCATGCCGCTGCACCACCTCGCCATTCGCTGGACGCTCCGCGCGCCGGCCCTCACCTCGTCGATCATCGGCGCGCGCAACGTCGCCCAGCTCGATGACACGCTGGAGGCCCTGCATGCTCCCGAGCTCGACGCGGCATTGCTGGAAGCCATCTCCGCCATCGTCGCCAACTGAACCCCGGCACGGCTTCCGTCAACCGTGCGGAAGCGCCGGCATCAACGGGGTTTTTGTCCGGATTTTTTGACCAAGACATCGCGTTTCCGGGGGGGCTGACGCGCCCCAATTCATGAACCCGCCGCCGGTTCCAGCCGTCATGACCGTGACAAGCCCAAGGCCCGGTCGGGGCCGTGGCTCCGCGAGACGGCAAGACAGCCACCGAGGACGCGGCATGCAATCCCCGCCGGCCGTCCAACTGCCCGACTCCGGGTGCTTGCCGCATCACCGCAGGCGGACGATTTGCCAGGTGGCGAGAAGGGTCAGCGAGGCGCCGGCCAGTTCCAGCGGTTGGAAGGTTTCCCCGAAGAGCAGCCAACCACCCGTCGCGGTGGCGATGGGCAGCAGCATCTGGATGGCGGACCCGCGCGAGACGGACAAATCATGGTAGGCCCGCGTCATCGCGAGTTGGCCCAGGGTGACGATCACCGCGGCCAGCGTCAGCGCGCCGATCGCCGCGCCCGGCAATTCGACAACCCGGGCCGAAACCGGCAGTGCCAGCAGCAGGCTGAACGCCGCCTGTGACGCGTAAACCGTCGCCGGATGCTCCTCATTGCGCAGCCGCCGGATGATCACCACCACCCAGCCGGCACTCATCGCGCCGAAGATGCCCAGCAAGTCGAGCGGGTGCGGCGGGAGCAGGTTGCCATCTCCGCCGATGAAAACCACCAGTCCGGCGAAACCGGCCGCCATCCATGCCATGGCCGCCGGACGGATGTGCTCCTTGAGCCAGAGCGAGGCGATGATGGTGCCCCACATCGGGTAGGTGAGATTGAGGATCACCGCCCGCCCCGCGCCCATTCCGGTGATGGTGACGTAGAAGGCGAGAATGCTCACCGCTCCGACCACACCGCGCATCAGCACCAGCCGGCTCTGGAAAATCCCCGACAGGCGCAAGCCGCGGCCATGGCCGAACATCGCGATCACCACCACCAGCCCCACCGCGCCGCGCATCAGCGTGGCCATCCAGCCGTCCGCCTCGGGCGCGGCCGTGGCGATCGCCCGCACCAGCAGGGTGTTGACGGCGAACAGGACCACTGAGGCGAGCATCAGGATCACACTGCGCGGCGCGGGTTTGTGCCTGGCCTGCGGCATGGTTCATTCCGCGGGTTCCGGCTCCAGCCTCTTGAAGAGCCGGAAGAGGTCGCTGTCCGATGTGAGGATGACGGTGGTGTCCTTGCCGAGGGTTTTCTGATAGGTTTCGAGCGTCTTGGTGAACTGATAGAAATCCGCCGCGGCGGGGCTGGAGTTGTAGGCGGCGGAGTAGATGCCGGTGGCCTCGGCATCGGCCCTGCCCTTGATTTCCTGCTCGCGGCGGTAGGCGGCGGATTCGATGGTGAGCAGGTCGCGCTCCTTGCGGCCGATGATCTTGGCGGCCTCGCCGGCGCCTTCCGAGCGGAAGCGCTCGGCGATCTGCAGCCGCTCGGATGACATGCGGGCGTAGATTTTCTCGATCACTCCGGATTTGTAGTTGATGCGCTTGAAGCGCACGTCGAGCAACTCGATGCCGAGGTCGCGCACTTTGGGCTGGGCGGCTTCGAGGATCTTGCGGGTCAGCAGCAGGCGGCCCTGGCGGATGGGCGGCAGCAGCCCGAGGTTGGAGTCGGCGGCGACCAGCGCCTCGTCGCGCTCCGGCACGCGCTCCTTGTCGCTGCGGACCATCTCGATGAGGTCGTGCATGGCCACCACATCGCGCGTCTCGCTGCCGATCAGGCCGTCCAGGCGCGACAAGGCGCTTCGTTCGTCGCGGAGTTTCTCATAGTAGGTGACGGGATCCACGATGCGCCAGCGGGCGAAGGTGTCCACGGTGACGTAGAGCTTGTCGCGCGTGGGCATTTCGGTGTCCGGACCATCCCAGGCGAGGATGCGTTTCTCGATGCGGTTGACTTTCTGGATGAAGGGTTTCTTGAAATGCAGGCCGGCCTCGTTCTTGGCGGGGTCCGCATTGATCGCCCTGCCGACGGGTTTGCCGAACTGGGTGATGAACACCTGCTCGGTCTCGCTCACGGTGTAGGCGCTGGCGGCGAGAACAACCAGCGCGGTGGCGAGGGTGAGTATGACAAGGGGAAGTTTCATGAATTTCCGGGGACGGGGGACTGAAGGTTGAGCAGCGGCAGGAATTGCCTGGCATCCTCGTCGAGGATGATCTTGGAACCGAGATTGGGCAGCACTTCATTCATCGTTTCCAGATAGATCCGCTGCCGCGTGATGGCCGGGGCCTTGTCGAATTCCGCCAGCAACTGCTTGAAGCGCGTGACATCGCCCTCGGCCTGGTTGACGCGCTGGATGGCATATCCTTCGGCGGCGGAGACGCGTTGTTCGGCGGTGCCCTTGGCCTTGGGAATGACGCGGTTGTATTCGCCGTTGGCCTCGTTGATCACCTGCTCGCGCTCCTGCTGGGCGCGGTTCACCTCATCGAAAGAGCGCTGCACCGGCCCCGGCGGGTTGACGTTGTTGAGTTGCAGGTAGTCGGCCGCGACTCCCATGTTGAGGGGCTCGAGAATCTCCCTGAGCCGCAACAGGGCGTCGCTCGCGATCTTGTTGCGGCCGATGGTGAGCACTTCATCGACCGTGCGGTCGCCGATGACCTCACGCATCACACTTTCTGTCAGGTCGCGCAGCGTCGAGCCGGGCTCACGGACGTTGAAGAGATACTGGCGGGGGTCGGAGATCTTGAAATGGAGCAGCCATTCGACCTGCGCGGCATTGAGGTCGCCGGTCACCATGTCGCGCTCGCGTTCGGGCGAGTTGCCGATCTGATCCGGGTTGGTGGCACCGGGGGTGGCGAAGCCGAACTCCATTTTCAACTGTCGGCGCACCGGCACGATGGTGGCGGTGTCGATGCCGAAGGGCAGTTTGAAATGCAGGCCCGGATCGGCAGTGCCGCGGTATTTTCCAAATCGCTGGACGACCGCCACGGATTCGGGGCTGACCGTGTAAACCGCCGACAAGGTGCCGAAAACGAGCAGCAGCACGGATGGGACGATGATGAGCCAGCGCGGGTTGAAGCGCAGCGGCGCGCCGCCGATGGTGATGGTGCGGGAGAGGGGTGGTGGTTTCATGGCGGGATGTTTTGCGGAGGCTGGCGGCCGACCATAACGCCACATCGGGGAAATCAAACCCGAATCGGAGCGGATGTTGCGGGCTTGCGTGGCGATGAGACCGCTTGCACCCGGCCCGTGGCTCTGCTTTTCTCGCCGCCCGGCCATGTTCTACCTCACCACCGCCATCGATTACACCAACGGCTCGCCCCACATCGGCCATGCCTATGAGAAGGTGCTTGCCGACGTGATCATCCGCTACCGCCGCCTGCGCGGCGACGAGGCGTTCTTTCTAACAGGCGTGGACCAGCACGGCCAGAAGGTCCAGCAGACGGCGGAGAAGGAGGGCGTGCATCCCGCCACTTTCGTCAAACGCACGACGAAAAAATTCCTCAGCCTGTGGGAGAAACTCGGTGTGGAATACGACGGCTGGGCGGAGACCACCGACGGGCGCCACAAGGCCTGCGTCCAGGCGATCCTCACCGACCTGCAGGAGAAGGGGGAACTCTACAAGAAAACCCACAGCGGCTTTTACTCGGTGCGGCAGGAGCAGTTTCTAACGGATCGCGACCGCGACGGGTCCGGCAACTTCGGTCCCGAGTGGGGCGAGGTGGTCGAACTCGCCGAGGAAAACTGGTATTTCAAACTCAGCGAGCACACCGGTTGGTTGAAACAATATCTCGAAACCACGGCGGATGCGGTGATTCCCTCGTTCCGGAAATCCGAGCTGCTGAATGCCGTCGAGCGCAATTCCGGCACCGACCTGTGCATCTCGCGGCCCAAGGAGCGCCTGCGCTGGGGCATCGAGATCCCATTCGACACCGGATTCGTCACCTATGTCTGGTTCGACGCGCTCATCAACTACGTTTCGTTCGCCGGCTACCGCGCCGCGCCGGATGCGGAGCTGCCGGATTTCGCCGGACTCTGGACCACCGACGAGCGACCGGTGCACATCATCGGCAAGGACATCCTGGTTCCCGCGCACGGCATCTATTGGCTGTGCATGCTGCATGCGATGGGTTTCCCGGACGAGTTGATGCCGCGGCTGTTAGTCCACGGCTGGTGGAACATCCGCGGCGAGAAAATGAGCAAGTCGCTGGGCAACATCATCGATCCCGCGGAGCTTGCCGACAAGTTCGGCGTCGAGGCGCTGCGCTATTACCTCGTGCGCGACATCGTCACCGGCAAGGACTCGGATTTCGACCTCGACCGCCTGGTGATGTTATACAACACCGAGCTCGCCAACGAACTCGGCAACCTCTGCAACCGCGCGCTCAACATGAGCCAGCGCTTCACCGACGGCCTCATCACCCGCGGCGGAATCTTCACGGATGCCGATCTCGAACTGCAGACGTCGCTCTCGGAAGCCACCGATGCCTATCGTGTTGCGATGGACGAGTTCGATGTCTCCAAAGGTCTCGAAGCCCTGGGCAGGCACGTCGTGCATTGCAATCAATACGCCGAGCGCATGAAGCCATGGGAGCTCAACAAGGATCCGGAGAAAAAGGACCGGCTCGCCACCGTGTTGCAGCACCTCGCCGAGAGTGTGGCGCACTGCGCCGTGATGCTCTCGCCGGTGCTGCCGGCAGCCGCCGCCAAACTCGCCGCGCAGCTCAACCTGCCGCATCTCGCGGAAACCGGCCTTCCGGACCTCCACTGGGGCCTCATCCCCGAGGGCCACACCATCGGCAAACCCAAACCGGTGTTTCCCAAGATCATCATCGGAGAAGATACGTAAGGGAAACTTCCCCGCATGCCCGAAGAGCCCAAGGAAATCGAAGTCGAAGTCGTCGAGATCGACGGCGTGGCTCCCGTTGTCCGGCAGCCGAGCGCGGACGAGCCGGCCCGCCGCGCCGAGGAATGGCGCGACTGGCGGCAATGGCAGGGCAGGGTGCGCCGCCTCGACAGCCGCTGGTGGCCGCTGTGGGTGATTCTGGGCATCATCGCGCTGGCCCTCGCGCTCACCGTGGGGCTGGTCGCCGGCGTCATCTTGCTGATTGTGCGGCTTTTCCTCAACCTGATCCGCGCGGTGCTGCGCTGAGACCCGCCCCCTTCCGGTGTTGCGGTGGAGAAGCGGCGGCATGTCCGCGACCGCCGCACTTCAGCCGTCCCGTCACGGTGCAACGACGCCGGACCGCGCGCTGGATCGGTCCCTGCCGTTAGAGGATTTTTGACCGGCCTGCCGGTTTCCCGTTTCCGGGTCATTTCAACCTTGATTCGGATTGCATGTTCTGTGTGAGTTGAACCCAAGCTGGCGCGAAATCGCCAAACAGAAATCCCTCATCCACCCATGAGTCCTCAAACCATTCTTCAACTTCTGCGGGTCAGGGCGGTGGAGGAATCCGACACTCTGGGAGAGAAGTTGAGCTGGCGTGAGCGCGAAAGCGCGACACGCGAGGCCATGCGGCTGGCTGGAAAACCCGGCCAGGCACGCGGCGCGGAGGGTTTGACCGGGCCGCAGTGGCGGTTCCTCTCCGCGCGGGCCGGTTTGCTCGCCGGAACGGCGGATGCGGTGACGGGTCATCCCGGCTTCCGGATGAACATCGGAAGATGGGGCGCGGCCTTGTGTCTGGCCGCGTTTGCCATCGGTTGGATCAGCCATGGCATGGGTTTGTCGCGGTCCTTTGACCTGCTTGCCGGACCTTTCGTCCTGATCCTGCTGTGGAATGCCGCGGTTTATGCCCTTTTGATATGTCGTTTGTTTCAAACTCCCGGCAAGGACGGGAAACGCGGATGGGTGTCCACGCTGATGGAAAAGCGCGTGACGGCAGCCGCAGGCAGGGAAGGGGACGGCAAGGCGCGTGAGGTTTATCTCAAATCCGTGGCGGCGTGGCTGCGGTCGTGGAGCGGCCCCGCCACAGTCTCCTGGTTTCATGCGGGCAGCGCCTTTTTCACCCTCGGCTTGCTGGCGGCGGTGTATTTCCGCGGGCTGTTCACCGGCTATCTCGCCGCATGGGAAAGCACCTGGCTGGATGCGGGTGGCATCCATGCCATACTCGGAACCCTGTTAGGTCCCGCCTCCATCATCACGGGGATTCCATTGCCGGACTCCATTGAATCCTGGGACTTGCTGAGGCGCACGGCCGGCCATCCGGGTGCCGATGCCGGCCCGTGGATCCATCTCTACGCGGTGACCCTGGCCGGGTGGGTCCTGCTGCCGCGGGCGGTCCTCTCATTGTCAGCCTGGTTCCATGCGAAGCGCAGGCGGTCATGCCCTCCGCCGTGGACGCAGGATGATCCTTATGTGCTGCGCCTGCTCAGCCTCGCCCGGCAGGACGGCGATATCGGAATCGCGGTTCTGCCATTTGATATCAAGAATCCCGCACTGCCCGGCACGGGGCCCTATCAGGACAGGATCGAGCGCCTCGTTCGCGAAGTGTGGGGGCTGGAAGCGCGCCCTTGCTGGCTGCAATGCGCACCCTACGGCAGTGAGGACTCCGCCTGGGAGGGACCTTGGGCGGAAGCGGAAAAATGCGGCGGCGCGCTGCTTCTCCTCGATGTTCACGCGACTCCCGAGGACGAGGTTCACGGTCGGGTTCTCAACGCGCTGTTGCAGCGTTTTTCCCGCAGCCGGGGTGGTGTCATCGTCGCGGTGGAATGTTCGCGGTTCGCCGCGGGCCGGCTCGATGTCCGGCTCGGCCTCTGGCAACAGTTTGCACAACAGCATCACTGCGGGATGCTTCCCCTGGAGCAGGGCGCGGCGCGTGATCCCTCGGTCCCCCCGGCATCCCGCCTTGTCCGCCATCCTTGAACCGCCAGCCACATGGAACGCATCGCAATCAGTCTCGCCGGCCACACCAACCTCGGCAAAACCACGCTCGCCCGCACGCTCCTGCGCCAGGACATCGGCGTGGTCGATGACCGCCCGCACGTCACCGATGTGGCCGACGGCCGGGTTCTGGAAAAGGACGATCAGGCCGAGATCCTCCTGTGGGACCTGCCGGGTTTCGGAGATTCGGTGCGCCTCAAACAACGCCTGATGAGAACGGGCGTGGCCGCATGGCTCGGCACCGTGTTCGACCGCTGGACCGACAGGCCGCTGTGGTGCAGCCAGAAGTGCCTGGAAAACGCCAAAAACGATGCGGACGTGGTTCTCTACCTCGTGGATGCCAACGCCGATCCCGCCGGCAGTCCCGAGGTGCGCGCGGAAATGGATGTGCTCGGGCTGGTCGGGAAACCGGTGATCATTCTTCTCAACCAGACCGGCCTTCCCGACCACCGGCGTGATGAGCAACTCGCCGGCGAGTGGCGGCAAGCCATGGCCGGCCACCCGTTCGTGCACGATGCCATGCCGCTGGACGGCTGGATGCGCTGCTGGGTCCAGGAGAGCGTCCTTTTCCAGCGCATCGCTCCGCTTCTAACGGACCAGAAGCGCCCGCATTACGACCGGCTCATCGCCTTGTGGAAAACCAGACATCACGACAATGTCTTCAAAAACGCCGTCGCCGTCCTGGCCGATGCCCTTTGCCAGACCGCGGCGGATCGCGTGGTGGTGGAAAAGGAAACCCTGGCGGACAAGGCCGGATCATTGATTGTTGGAAAACCCTCCGCCCAGGTCGAGGGCGCCAGGAACATCCTCGCCGCGTCGTTGATCGCCCGCAGCCGGCGCTCCATGGAACAACTGCTCGCCGCGCACCGCTTGGACGGCGTTTCACAGGACCGTGTCGACTCGCTGGTCGATGGACTCAAGACCAGCAATCCCGCCGCGCCTCCGGAACTGTTAGGCATCCTGGGGGGAATCGGCAGCGGCGTGCTGGCCGGGCTGTGGGCCGACTTCCACACCGGCGGCTTGTCGTTTGGCGGCGGGGCCGTCGCGGGCGGCCTGCTCGGCGGTCTCGCGGCCTATGCGCTCGGCTACGGCTATCAGAAGATCAGGGGCGAGGACGGCGTGACCCGCCTGCGGTGGAGCAGCGACTTTCTTCTCGACGAGTGGAAAGCCTCCGCGATGCGCTATCTGATGGTGGCCCATTTCGGCCGTGGCCAGGGACAGTGGCAGGAGCCGATTCCCTCATCCTGGCCGGTCCAATGGAAGCAACACATCGACGAGTGGACCGAACGGAGGAAAAAGGAAATTGATGCCGCGCTGGCTGCCGGCGATGGCACCGCAATACGGCAACTGATGGAATCCATGCTGGGGGACATTCTCCGCCGCCTGTATCCGGAAGTTTCCGGCGCGCCCTGACAATCCATGCCCGGGGTCGGGGAGGGAGCGAAACAAGGTGGTGGGCGGCTCATGGGCCACACGTCATATTTTGCGCTTTGGCGCGCAATGATTCTTTGTGCTTCCGTTCCGCAGGATCCTTCGCAAGCGTGTCGGCACGGTTTTTTCCGCAAAACCCCTCAATCATTCATGGCGATCGACCCCCAACTGGCGGCTGACTTGAAATCCCAGGGCGTTCACGTGACGTCCTTCGAGCAGCTCATCAACTGGGGCCGCTCCAGCTCGTTGTGGCCGCTCCAGTTCGGCCTCGCCTGCTGCGCCATCGAAATGATCGCCGCCACGATGGCGAAATACGACATGGCCCGCTTCGGAGCCGAGGTTTTCCGGCCCTCGCCGCGCCAGGCGGACCTGATGATCGTCGCCGGCACGGTCACCAAGAAAATGGCTCCGCAGGTGGTGCGGCTTTACAATCAGATGGCCGAGCCGAAATACGTGATCGCCATGGGGGCCTGTGCGATTTCCGGCGGTCCCTTCAAGGATGGCTACAACGTGCTCAAGGGCATCGACCGCTTTATCCCGGTGGATGTCGTCATTCCCGGCTGCCCGCCGCGGCCGGAGGCGCTGTTGGAGGGACTGATGACCTTGCGCGACAAGATCGCGAAGGAAAAACTCATGGGCAAGGACCGCGCCCGCCATGCGGATCCGAGCGGGGCGGCGGCCTTTCCGGTGCCCGAATATGGCCCGCACGACATTCAGCCCGCCGCCAACCGCGACATCTGGAATCCACCGCCACTGGTCCGCGAGGAAGGAGGTGGCGAGTGACTGCCGATGCCGAAGCCATTCTGGGCGAAATCCGCGCCGCGCTGCCGAATGCCGCGGTGAGCCTACTCAAAAACCCCGGCCCGGCCGCACAGCATTCGCTGCGGGTTGGCAACGACGACCTGCTCCGTGTCGCTGCCTTCCTCCGCGACCAACTCGCCTTCGATTTGCTCTCGAACGCCACCGGTGTCGATTGGCCGGAGGCGGAAAAGGCGGACGCCGTCGCGATTCCGGAAGCGGAGGCGGGCACGGCGGAAAGCGGGTTTCTCGAAACGGTCTATCACCTCTACTCCACCTCCAAACGCATCGGCCCGCTGGTCCTCCGCGCCCGCACCGCGGACCGCGGGGACAACGCCTGCATCCCCTCGCTGGTCTCCATTTACCGCAGTGCGGAGTTCCAGGAGCGCGAGATCTTCGATCTCTACGGCATCGTTTTCACCGGCCACCCCGACCTCCGCCGCATCCTGATGTGGGACGAGTTCGTCGATCACCCGATGCGCAAGGACTACGTCGCTCCCGACGACTACGAATACGAACCCACGCCGCATGATGACGTTTTGGAGAAGGCGAAGAAACATTATCCGGCCAACCCATGATTTGTCGAATGAACCACAGATTTCACAGATTACACAGATTACACAGAGAGGGTGTTTGTCCTCCCGCTCTCAATCCGTGTAATCCGAGCAATCTGCGGTTCAAACCCGAGTTTTCAGGATGATTTCCGATCCTTCCATATTCAGCCCCGCCCCGGTTCTCGAAGGATCGGACGACGACCAGTTGCTGCGCGTGTCGCTTGGCCCGCAGCATCCGTCCACCCACGGCGTGTTCCGCATGAACGTGGTGCTCGATGGTGAGACGGTGGTCGCCTTGAAACCCGTCTTCGGCTACCTTCACCGCAACCATGAGAAGATCGCCGAGAGTGTGACTTATCTCAGCTCGATGCCCTACACCGACCGGCTCGACTACATCTGCCCGCTCACCAACAACTGGGCCTATGCGAACGCCGTGGAAAAACTCGCCGGCATCGAGGTGCCCGAGCGTGCCGAATACATGCGCGTCATCCTTGGCGAACTCACCCGCCTGATCAACCACACCGCCTTCATGGGTTTCATCCTCGGCGACATGGGTGCGTGGGGGTCGGCGCTGATGTATGCCTTCCGCGAGCGCGAGTTGATCCTCGATCTGTTCGAGGACCTCACCGGCGCGCGGATGATGGCGAACTTCATGCGCTTCGGCGGCTGCCGCAACGACCTGCCCGCCGGATGGGCGGAGAAATGCGGCAAGCTCGTCGATGACTACGGTCCGTTCCTCGATGAGATGGAGAAATTCCTCGTCGGAAACGAAATCCTGTTAGCCCGCTGTCAGGATGTCGGCCAGCTGCCGCCGGCAACCCTCATCAACGGCGGCATCACCGGCCCGATGCTGCGCGCCGCGGGCGTCAACTACGACATCCGCAAGGCCGATCCCTACGGCATTTACGAACGCTTCAATTTCCGCATCCCGCTCGGCGAAAAGGGCGACGTGTACGACCGCATCATGATCCGCTTTCTCGAAATGCGCGAGTCGCTCAAAATCCTCCGCCAGGCGCTCGATCAACTGCCGGAGGGCGACCATGTGAACCCGAAGGCGAAAATCCGCGGCTTCAAGCCGCCGGTCGGCGAGGCCTATGCCCGCATCGAGGGACCCAAGGGCGAGCTCGGTTTCCATCTCATCAGCGACGGCACGGTGAACCCCTACCGCTACCGCGTCCGCCCGCCGAGTTTCATCAATCTCACGCTGCTCGAAGACATGTGTCTCGGCCTCGATTTGGCGGACGTCGTCATTATTCTTGGCAGCATCGACATTGTGTTAGGGGAGGTGGACCGATGAAATTGCCGGGAATGGGTTTGCTGGAAGGTCTCGCCGTCACCGGAAAAAACATGGTGCAGAGCTTCTACAAGAAGGAGCGCATGACCACCGTGCAGTATCCCGAGGAGCGCGCGCCGATCAGCCCGAACTTCCGCAATTTCCCCTTCCTCGTTCACGACGGCGACTCGCTCGACGGCCTGCGCTGCGTGGCCTGCTCGATCTGCGAAAAGGAATGTCCGCCGCAGTGCATCTACATCGTGCTCGAACGCGACGAAAACGGCAAATCGCTCAAGCGCCCGAAGATTTTCGACATCGATGTCTCCGTTTGCATGAACTGCGGGATTTGCGCGGAAGTTTGTCCCTTCGATGCCATCTACATGGACGGCGAGTATGAACTGAGCACCGACGACCGCTTCGGCGGCCTGTTGTTCAACCGCGAGCGACTCGCGAAGTCCGCGGATTACCACATGAAACTGCGGCCCGAACAGGCGTCCGAAGTCATGGCCCGCCGCAAGGCCGAGGAGGAGAAAAAAGCCGCCGCCGCCGCCGCCAAGGCCGCCAAGGCCAAAGCGGATGCCGAGGCGAAGAAAGCCGCCGAGGAGAAACCCGCTGAGGAGAAAGGAGGGGAGCCATGATCAGTTTATTGGCTGCCCAGAAGGTCGAACCATCGCTCTTCTCGCCCGAGTGGCTGCCGCGCCTGCCGCAGCGGCTGGTGGAAATGGTTCTAACAAACTTGAACGCTCCCGAATGGCTCGTCACCATCGCCGGTTTCCTCGTCGCCGCCGGCACCGTGGTCGCCGTGTTTCTCAGCGCTTTCGCCCTGCTTTCCCTTATCGAGCGCAAAACCCTCGCCCGCGCCCAGAACCGCATCGGTCCCAACCGGGCGGGCTGGTTCGGCATCCTCCAACCGGTGGCCGACGGCATCAAGATGCTCACCAAGGAGGACATCGTGCCGGCCAAGGCCGAAAAATTCCTGCATCTGCTCGCGCCCATTCTCATCGTGGTGCCCGCCATCCTCGCACTCGGCGTGATCCCCTACGGCCGCGAGTGGACGCCGGTGCCGCTGGAACTCGGACTGTTGTTCTTCTTCGCCGTCGGATCGCTAACAGAACTCTCGGTCTTCATGGCCGGCTGGGCGAGCGGCTCGAAGTTTCCGATGCTCGGCGCGATGCGGGCGATCTCGCAAATGGTGAGTTATGAACTGCCGCTCATCATCTCCGCCCTCGCGGTGGTGATGGTCTCCGGCACGCTTTCGCTTCCGCGCATCGTCGAATTGCAGGAAGGCTCCTTCCCGGGTTGGAACATCTGCACGCCGTGGGGAATCTTCGCCGGGCTGCTCTTTTACATTTGCACCATCGCCGAGGCGAACCGCTGCCCCTTCGATCTGCCGGAAGGAGAATCCGAAATCGTCGCCGGCCACATGACGGAATACTCGGGTTTCAAATACGCGCTGTTCTTCATGGGCGAGTATCTCGGGTTGTTCGCCATCGCGGGCTTGTTCGTCACGCTGTTCCTCGGCGGTTGGCAGGCGCCGCTGCCGGGGCTGGGCTGGGTGCCCTCATGGCTGTGGTTTTTCGGAAAACTGGCGCTTGTGATTTTCTCCTACCTTTGGATCCGCGCCACCTATCCGCGGGTGCGCATCGACCAGCTCATGCGCTTCGCCTGGCTCTGCATGATCCCGATGGCGCTGCTCACGCTGCCCGCGGCCGCGATCTGGGATTTCACCGGACGCGGCCTGCTCTCGTGGCTGGTGGTGCTGCCGCTCATGCTCGTGCCGTGGGTGATCGTGGCGTTTGTTTTCAACAAGCGGCTGGCGGCTTCCAGACGGACTTACACCTTCGCCGATGGCTAGGTCGGACGCGTCAAACCCGCCAGACATGTCCGACATTTTACGAAAAATCCCAACCCCAATGACACCACTGCTCATTCTCGCTCCGCTCATCCTCCTCGCCGCGCTCGGCGCGGTGTGGATGGCGCGGCCGGTGCATGCGGCGCTGATGCTGGCACTCTCACTGGCGCTTGTCGCCGTGCTTTATCTCGCGCTCGGAGCGGATTTCATCGGATTGGTGCAGTTCGCGGTCTATGTCGGCGCGGTGGCGGTGTTGATCGTGTTCTCGCTGCTCATCACGCGCCGCGGCGACGAGGCGGAGGAAATCCAACGCCGGCCGAAATCGCTCGTCACCGGATTGATCTGCTCACTGCCGGTTCTGGCCGTTCTGCTCTACGTGGTTTCTCAAACGCAGACGGGCAAACCTGAGAGGGAAACCCTGCCGCAACTGCCGCTCAAGGAACTGGGGATCACGCTCTTCACCACCCACGCGCCGGCGGTGCTCGGGATCGCCGTGCTGCTCACCGCCGTGATGATCGGAGCCGCCCTCTTCGCCCGTGAAACCGGTAAAACCCCTCAAAATCCCGACGGGAAATGACGCCGCTCGCCACATTGCTCACGCTTTCCTCGGTGCTTTTCGCGCTGGGCCTGCTCGCCGTGCTCACGCGGCGCAACGCGATCCTCGTGCTGGTGGGCATCGAACTGATGCTCAACGCAGCCAATATCAACTTCATCGCCTTCTGGCGTTACGGCCCGCCGGACCCACAACTCACCGGCCCGATGTTCGTGATGTTCGCCATCGCCATCGCCGCCGCCGAAGCCGCCGTCGGCCTGGCCATCATCCTGATGGTTTTCCGCCACACCCGCTCGACCGATCTCAACAAACTGGATTCGCTCCATGGTTGAAAATTACCCTAACCTTCTCTGGTGCGTGCCGCTGCTTCCACTGCTGGCGGGCGGCATCATCGCCTTGATGCCGGATGCGAAAGGCCGGCTCGCTTCGAAACTCGCGATCGGCGCGTTGTTTGTTTCCTGCCTGCTCGCGCTATGGGCTCTGGCTGGCGTCTTGGCTCCGGGTAAGCCTGAAATCATTGTTCCGCCACTTGAGTGGTTCACCTTTGGAGATGTCACCTTGAAAGTCGGACTGGTTCTCGATCCGCTCAGCGCGGGCATGGCGGCGATGGTCACCTTCGTCGCGCTTTGGATCTTCATCTACAGCCTCGGCTACATGGAAAAGGAAAAGCGCTTCGGGCGCTTCTTCGGATTCCTCTCCCTCTTCTGCGGCGCGATGCTGATGGTGGTGCTCTCCAACAGCCTGCTGCTGCTCTTCATGGCGTGGGAACTGGTGGGACTCGCATCCTATCTGCTGATCGGGTTCTACTTTGAAAAACCTTCCGCCGCGGCTGCCGCGCAGAAAGCGTTCATCACCACGCGGGTGGGCGACATGGCCTTCTTCCTCGGCATGATCTGGCTCTACGGCCACAGCGGCACGCTGTTGTTTTATGACAGTGGACATGGACTGCTCGAATCCGGCGCTCTCAAATCTCTGGCAGGCGCCACCACCGTTGGCGGTCTAACGGTTTCCGCGGCGGCCTCGCTGCTGCTGTTGGTCGGCGCGATGGGCAAGTCCGGCCAGGTGCCGCTGCACACGTGGTTGCCCGACGCGATGGAAGGTCCGACGCCGGTTTCCGCGCTCATCCACGCCGCGACAATGGTCGCCGCCGGGGTGTTCCTTGTCGCCCGCACGCATCCGATTTTCTCGCTCGGAGGCGACGCCGGCATCGCCCTCACCGCCACCGCATGGATTGGCGCGATCACGGCACTCTACGCCGCGCTGGTGGCGATGGCGCAATATGATATCAAGCGCATCCTCGCCTACTCGACCGTCTCGCAGCTCGGATTCATGATGATTGCCCTAGGCACCGGCGGCGTGGCGGCGGCGATGTTCCACCTGATCGCCCATGCTTTCTTCAAAGCCCTGCTCTTCCTTTCCGCCGGTTCGGTCATCCACGGCTGCCATGAGGAACAGGACATCCGCAAGATGGGCGGCCTGCGCAAGGCGATGCCGAAAACCTTCCTCGCCTATGCCGTTGGCATGATGGCGCTCGCGGGTTTTCCATTCGTGTTCTCCGGATTCTGGAGCAAGGAGGCGATCCTTCACAGCGCCGAATACTGGCCGGGAGGCAAGGGCCCTTTCCTCATGGCCGCCTGCGCCGCGCTTCTAACCGCCTTCTACATGACGCGCCAGGCGCTGCTGGTGTTCTTCGGCGAATCCCGCTCGCCGGAGACGCATCCGCACGAAAGTCCGGCGGTGATGATCGTGCCCCTGTTCGTGCTCGCGGCGGGTGCGGTGCTGCTTTCGATCATCGGCACGCCGTTCTGGCCGTGGTTCGAGAAATGGATCCATGGAGAGAAGGCGGTGTTCCATGCCGGGGCTTTTGGTGAGCATGGAGCGATGGGATTGCTGGTTCTTTC
>JALOUA010000216.1 GCA_025457625.1 Akkermansiaceae bacterium | reverse complement strand
TTTCCGCCGCGCCCATGTCGGCGAACTCTGGCAGCCTGACAGCTCGATCCACCAGTGGTGGCCCGCCGCTCGGTTTGCGGTGATCGTAGGCGCGGTCGTGAGACCGCGATCTCCGGCCACCCCAAATTGAGGAACAGATCCGCCCACTTGCGGCAAGCGGGGGCCGAAGCGCCGTTCATAGGAATTTGCCAAGGTCCGTTCATATCCGTCATGCATCCGACCGCCATGACGGATATGAATGGAGTGATTTTGAAAGCCGACCGGCGCGGGTGCCTGCGCCACACTCCGGTGCAGAAGCAGGCGTTTGTCGAAGCCTATGAGGCCAGCGGTCTCAGTTTCCCGCGCTTCGCCGCGCCGCACGGGGGCAATTACCAGACCTAGGTTTCCTGGCTTGGGTAGAGTCGGCAGGGTGACCCGCGAATGGAGTCAAACGCGTTTTCTGATAAAAGTCGTGGAGCTTTTTATGATTTTTTAGTGCTTGGCATCGCACGCGCACGCACCTAGTTGTGCGTGGCATTTCCGCCAATTCTTACCAACCATCCAACCATGGGAAAAATCCCTTCCCGCATCGCCACAAGTCTCGCCATCGCGGCACTTGCCACCTGCTCGCCTCCTGATGAGCAAACCGAGGCCGTGCGCCCCGTGCAGACATTCGTCCTGAACTCCGGGGTCGATGCGCCGTTTCGCAGTTTCCCCGGAGAGGTCACCGCCGCCGAGAGCATCGAGATGTCCTTCGATGTCCCCGGCAGGCTCATCCAATTCCCCGCGACACAAGGGCTGATCGTCCAGGCGGGCGACCTGCTTGGTGCGCTCGATCCGGTGAATTTCGAAAACGAGGTCGCCGCCGCCACGGCGCGCTTCAACAACGCCCGCGACGAGCTGGCCCGCCGCAGGCCGTTGCGCGAGTCCGGTGCGATTTCCGTCAGCCAGTTCGATCAATCCGTGCGCGAGGTGGAAGTGACCACCGCCGCCCTACAAACCGCCCGCCGGGCCCTGGATGATACCCGGCTGAAGGCACCCTTCGATGGACGCGTCGGCCGCACGCTCGTCAACAACGGTGAGAACGTCAGGAACAAGCAGCCGGTTCTGCTCCTGCAAAACCTCTCGATGCTGGAAATCGACATCCAGGTGCCCGAGAGCGACATGCTTGTTTTTCAGCAAGGACTCACTCCTGAAAACGCCCGCACGAAGTTGGAGGCACAGGCGCTCTTCGCCACACTGCCGGACAAGCGCTTCGATCTGGAACTGGAATCCTTCAGCACCGAGGCCACGCAAGCCGCCCGGACCTTCAAGGTGACGTTCTCATTCAAGCCGCCCGCCGAGCACAACATCCTGCCGGGCATGACTTCCACGGTTTTTCTCCGTTTGAAACGCGATGGTTCTTCCCCAGCGGGAGACGGCGTTTTCCTGGTGCCCACCGGTGCCGTGGCCACTGCGGAGGGCCGCACATGGGTCTGGAAACTGAATCCCGAAACCTCCCAAGTCTCGCGCCATGAGGTGGAGATGATTTCAAAAAACGGGAAGTCCATCCAAATCCGCAGTGCCGACCTGAAGCAGGGCGACGAACTGGTCACCGCCGGCGCGCGTTTTCTAACAGAGGGCATGACCGTGAGCCGCATGCGCTAGAGGGGACACTCGGAAAAAACAAGGCATGAACCTCGCTGAAGTTTCCATTCGCAAGAAGACGATCACCCTCGTCTTCGCCGTGCTGCTCGTCGTGCTCGGCATCCAGTCCTACACCCAACTGCCGCGGCTGGAGGATCCCGAGTTCACCATCAAGGACGCGCTGATCGTCACCCCCTACCCCGGCGCTTCCGCCGAGGAAGTGACCGAGGAAGTCACCGATGTGATCGAGCGCGCCGTGCAGGAGCTCGGCCAACTTCACCGCGTCGTTTCCCGCTCCGAACGCGGACGCAGCACGGTCACCGTCACGATTCAGGACCAATATGACAGCGAGACCCTGCCGCAGGTCTGGGACGAGCTGCGGCGCAAGGTCGGCGACGCCCGCCGCCACCTGCCGCCCGGCGCGGGTCCCTCGCTGGTGTTAGATGACTTCGGGGATGTGTTCGGGATCTTCTTCGCCCTGACCGGCGAGGATTACACCGACGCCCAGCTCCACGAGACCGCCAAGCTGCTGCGCCGGGAGCTGCTTCTGGTCAAAGACGTCAAGAAAGTGGAACTCTTCGGCGTCCGCCAGGAGGTGATTTACATCGAAGCGCCGCGCGACCGCATGGCACTGCTCGGCATCCATCCATCGGAAATCGTGGCCGCCCTGCGCGAGCAGAACATGGTCATTTCCGCAGGTGCCGTGGATGTCGGGCCGCTGGCCATCACCATCGACCCTACCGGCGAATGGACCAGCACCGAGGACTTTGAAAACCTGATCATCCGTGGCGGTCCCGGCAGCCAGCTCATCTATCTGCGTGACATCGCCACCGTGCGCCGGGACTACATCGATCCGCCAAGCACCTCGCTGCGCTACGACGGAAAAGGCTCGGTGGGCATCGGCATCTCCACCGTGAGCGGCGGCAACGTCGTCACCATGGGCCGCGCCGTGCAGGACCGGATCACCGCGCTCGGGTCTCAAATCCCGCTGGGCATGGAGTTGAATAAAATCTCATTCCAAGCCGACAGCGTCACTGTCGCCATCAACGACTTCATCGCCAATCTCGGCATGGCCGTGGCCATCGTCGTGGTGATTCTGCTCATTTTCATGGGGGTGCGCAGCGGCTTGATCATCGGTGCGGTGCTCTTCATCACCATCTGCGGCACGATGTTCGTGATGAAGCAGCAGGGGCTGATTTTGGAGCGCATTTCGCTCGGCGCGCTGATCATCGCGCTCGGCATGCTGGTGGACAACGCCATCGTCGTCGTGGAGGGCATGCTCATCGGCATGCAACGCGGCAAGGACAAGATCACCGCCGCCAAGGAAGTCATCAAGCAGACCATCTGGCCGCTGCTGGGCTCCACCGCCATCGCGGTTCTCGCATTCGGGGCCATCGGGCTCTCGCAGGACAGCACCGGCGAGTATTGCCGATCCCTCTTCGTCGTGCTGCTCATTTCGCTGGGCATCAGTTGGATCACCGCCGTCACGATCACGCCGCTCTTCGGTTATCTTTTCCTGAAACAACCCGCTGCAGATGCCGAGGCCGTCGATCCCTACGCGGGGCGGATTTATACCACCTACAAAGCCCTGCTCACGGCCTGCATGAAGCTGCGTTATGTCACCATCGCCGCATTGGTGCTTCTGCTCGCCGGCGCGGTCCTCGCCTTCAGCCGCGTGGAGTCGAGCTTCTTCCCGAATTCCACCCGGCCCCAGATCATGTGCGACGTCTGGCTCCCGGTGGGCACACGCATTGATGAATCGCTCAAGATCACCAATGAGATGCAGGAATACATCCGGACCATTCCCGGTGTGAAACATGTCAGCACGACTGCCGGGCAGGGCGCGCCGCGTTTCCTGCTCACCTACTCGCCGGAACGCTTCGACACCGCCTACTCGCTTTTTCTCATCGATGTGGAGGACCACACGCACATCGATACGGTTTTGCCGCTGGTCCAGGCCAAGCTGCCGGAAATGTTTCCCGATGCCTTGATCATCGCCAAGCGCTTCCTGCTCGGCCCGGGCGAGGGCGGACGCATCCAAATCCGTTTCTCCGGCGAGGATCAGGCCGAGCTGCGCAAACTTGCGGACCAGGCCATGGACATCCTCCGCGCCGATGGCGGTGCCAAGGGCATCCGCATCGATGTGCGGGAACAAGTGCCCGTCCTGCGTCCGCAGTTCTCCGAAGCGCAGGCGAGATTGGCCGGCGTCACCCGCAGCGACATCGCCACCGCCACCGAAAGCGCATTCAGCGGCAGGCGAATCGGGGTTTTCCGCGACGGCGATGAATTGCTGCCCATCATTGCACGTTCGCCCGCCCGGGAACGCGAAGACCCGGATTTCATCCGCGATCTCCAGGTCTTCAGCCCTGTGGCCGGGAGTTTCATTCCCATTCGACAAGTCGTCACGGATTTCAAAGTCGAACTGGAAGATCCCATCATCATGAGGCGCAACCGCGTGCCCACCATCACGGTGCATGCCGATCAGTCATCGGGACTCACCAGCACGCTCCACGACCGCATCCGCGGGAAAATCGAGGCGATCCCGCTGCCGCCCGATTACCGCATGGAGTGGGGGGGCGAACACGAGGACGCGGGCAATGCCCAAGCCGCGCTGGCCGGCACGCTGCCCGCCTTCGTCCTGATGATGATCCTCATCGTCATCCTGCTCTTCAACTGCCTGCGCATCACGCTCATCATCTGGCTCACCGTGCCACTCTCGATCATCGGAATTGTGACCGGCCTGCTTGTATTCGGACAACCCTTTGGATTCATGGCGCTGCTGGGTGCCTTGAGCCTTTCCGGCATGCTGATCAAAAACGCCATCGTCCTGATCGATGAAATCAACGCGCAGATTGCGGCGGGCAAGGAAGCATGGGATGCCGTGGTGGATGCCGCCGTCAGCCGCGTGCGCCCCGTTTCGATGGCGGCGCTGACCACGGTGCTCGGCCTCGTCCCGCTGCTCTTCGATGTCTTCTTCGGGGCGATGGCCGTGACCATCGTGGTCGGCCTGTTGTTCGCCTCAGCCCTGACCCTGATCGCGGTGCCGGTGCTTTACGCGACGTTTTTCCGACTTCAGTCCCGGTGATCCGGCCCGTTGTGCGGAAGCTCGATTGACGGAAATTCCGGCAAAGCGCAAACCAGCGCCGCGGGTTTTCCCATCGATGAAAAATCCCATCGACAGCGCCCTTCCCTCTTCAATAGTAATGGACCGTTGAACTGTAAACCGTCCATGATTCATCCACCGCCATCGCATTCCCTCATGAAAATCCGCAACCCGTTCCCTCGTGCGGTATTGCCTGCCGCCACCGCCCTCGTTTTCCTTGTCTTCACCCAACCGCAGGCCCTCTGCCAGGACAAGGCCGCCGGGCCGCAGCCCGCCGACAAGCCGGAGCAGGCAGACAAGCCTGATGACGCCATCGAAACGCTCGGGCTGGCCGCCGCGAGATTCGTGGCGGCTTTCAACAAACGGGATGCCGCCGCCATCGCCGGTCTCTTCATGCCCAATGGAGAAATCCGCGGCCACGATGGGACCATCATCAGCGGGCGCGAGGAGATCGAAACTTTCTATCACGGAATTTTCGCCGCTGATTCCGTCCCCGGAATCGCCCTTGAAGCCTCCTCCGTGCATTTCATTTCGCCGGACATCGCGATCGAGGACGGGGTCGTGCATTTCACTTACGCGGAGGATGAACCCGTGCGTTCGATCAGCTACTCCGCCACCCAGCTGCGCCAGGCCGATGGCTCGTGGCTCACCGCCGTTTCCTGCGACAAACTCGAAGTCACTCCGCCCTCCGAGCAGATCAAGCCGCTTCGCTGGCTCATCGGGGAATGGACGCTCGAAGGTGAGAATGGGCTCCGGGTTGACATGGCAATCCATCCTGACGAACGCGAAAACTACCTGCTCGGCGAAGCCCTCATCACCACTGCGGAGGGCGACGCCCAATCCACCAGCCTGCGGATCGGCTGGAATCCCGCCACGTCATCCATCCATTGGTGGAACTTCGATAGCGACGGCGGACACACCTCCGGCCAATGGACGCGGCAGGACGATCATTGGCTGATCCAGAACTCGGGAGTCACCGCCGCCAACGAAACCACATCTTCCAGCCAAAGCCTCGCCCGTGATGGCGCGGACAGCATGGTATGGGTCGCAACCAACCGCACCGTTGCCGGCGAGACGCTTCCCGACATCAGCTTCCGTTTCGTCAGGCGTGCGCCGGCACCCGGTTCGTCACTCACCAATGACGGAAATGGATCATAGCCTGTAGAGACCACAGCACTCAAGACAACCATTCCGACAACAAGCAACCCGCCAGCCATTCCACATTATGAAAACCATCGCTCCATGGATCACTTGGCTCCTCGTTTTCTCCTTGTTTCCGGTGGAGGCGTTTGGCCGTGTGGCCAGCCGCCGCCCATCCAACGCCCGTCGGCTCCCGCGACGCGTCCCTCGCTTCCTCCCGTTCAACGGCCAGCCGAACGTCCGGGAAATCGCCCGACGGTCCGGCCCGACAACCGTCCTGGCCTCACTCCGGAAAACCGGCCCGGCCTGCGCCCGATCGAGCGCCCCAACACGCGTCCGGGAGATGTGACTTTCCCGCGTCCGGGCAGGCCCGGTGATGGAGTCATCACCCGGCCGGACATCGGACGTCCCGGTGGGATCACCCGTCCGGATACCGAAAGGCCCGCCATTGCACTACCGCCCGGGGTCACGCGTCCCGGTGGCATGACCCGCCCGGACACTGAAAGGCCCGGAAGCGGCATCGGCCGTCCTGGCCAGATCACCCGGCCGGACATCGGCCGGCCCGGTGGCATCATGCGTCCGGACAACGAACGGCCCAGCATTGGCAAGCGGCCGGATCTTGGCATCAACAACCGCCCCGGAAACCGGCCGGATCGCCCCGGTTGGGGCAATGAATGGGGAAACTGGGGGGATTGGAACCGCCCGGGAAACCGTCCCGGCAGCGGCCCGATTTTCGGCAATAACAACAACATCAACATCAACAACAACCGGTGGAACTGGAGCTACCGGCCCAGCTACTGGGGCAGCCGGCCATGGTGGGGCGTCCACCACCACCATCACTGGCACCACGGTTGCTGGAACTACGGTTGGAACAGCCGCCACCGCAGGAGCAGCTTTGCCAGCGGCTTCTTCTGGGGCGTGGCCACATGGGGAGTGGGCAACCTGATCTTCAACTCCGG
>JALOUA010000215.1 GCA_025457625.1 Akkermansiaceae bacterium | reverse complement strand
CCGTAGGCCAGCCAGACGAAGACGAGCGTCATGATGGCGAAGACGATCGCCACCACCTTGTATTGTTGCTTGAGATAGGCCATCGCGCCCTCGCGGACGTGCTGGGCGATCTCCCGCATGAGCGGCGTGCCCTCGTCGCAGGCGACCATGCGTTTGAAAAACCAGAAGGCGAAACCGAGGGAAAGCAGCGAGGCCGCGGGAATCAGCCAGAAAAGATTCGAGTGCATGTGAAGTGGGGTTGGCGGTCGGTTGGTTTGTTAGATTCCGGTGCTGCGGAGCGCGGATCGCCACCAGGCGTAATGGGTGGTCTCCAGCTCGTCGCGGGATGGCATCGGGAAGAAGCGGAAGGCCCCGCCCTGCGCGGCGACGTAGAAACCGCCGAGAATCGTCCGGAACAGGACGTCCTGTTCGAGATAGCGCACCACCAGCTTGGTGGACTTGGTTTGTTTCGCGCGGAGTTCCCGCAGGCAGTCGCGCAGGTGCTCGATGCTGCGGTAGGGCAGGTTGTCCACCCCGTTCGCCTCCGGGTCGTCTCCCAGGCGGTCGAGGATCAGCTCGGCGAAGGCCACCGCGGGCAGTGAGACCGGCTTGCTGACATCCGTGATGGCGGCGGCGAATTCGCGCGGCTCCAGCGTGCTGGCCACCCGCGGGGTGACCGGGCAGAATTCCTGATAGAGATGGTAGCGCGGTCCCGGATCAACCTGGTATTCCCCCGGCAGCAGCGTCAGCACCTGGCCTTCTCCGGTCGTCAGGTGCAGCGACTCGATGGCTTCCAGCGGCGTGCTCTCCAACACCCGGTGGATTCCCAGATAGGCGGAGCGGCGGAGGCGGCCGTCGCGCAACTCGGCGATGCCGGGATAGGCGTCGAGCCTCTCCCGCGCGTAGGAATCGGAGAGTTTGAAGAAAACCGCCTGGCCGTGGGAGCGCTTTTTCGGCCCCAGCGAGAGATAAGCTCCGTATTCTTCGGGCGGGAGATGGGAGGCGACCAAAGCCTCCGGGATGAGTGACAGATAGAGATAAATCGTCATAAGTCTCGCGGTTGTGTTTGGCGCACTCCGGCTTTGCGGCCAAGTGCGGCCGGACTTTGCGCCAGCCCGGAGCGCGCGGCTGCGCGCGCGCTTTCAAAAGCTCAGCGCCGTTTGAGCGCGGAACGCCGCGCGGGGATGTTAGATCCGGATGTGTTGATCTTTCGCTTTGACGAACCACAGCGCGCTTCGTAAACAAAAGCCCCCAGCGTGCCATGATGAAGTGCCCCCGATGCGTCCAGCGAATCCACCGCGCGGCGGAGTCGTGCCCGCAGTGCGGGTTTTCGCTGGCGGATGCCGACCAACGCTTCGGCGCGGAGGACGTGCGCCTGCGCTGCCTGACGGATGCCGCGGGAATTCTGCGGCGGGGCGAGCGCGAGCGGGTGGAAGCGGCAATGGCGCGCATCGCGCGGCGTTTCCCGCAGGTTTTCGTCGCGGTCTACACCGGCGCGCTGGGCGAGGTGGCCAACATCCGTCAGTTCGGTTTCTGGCTGCTCAACCGCGCGGCTTTCGAGGATCTGCCACCGGACAAACCGAACGAGGGGGGCGTTCTTCTCACGATCGACCCCGAGTCCAAGGCCGCGGGCATCGTTTTCGGATACCTGCTCGATCCATTCCTCGATGAGCGCGACACCTTCGAGTGCCTGACCCGCGCGCATGCCTACTGGCTGGAGCAGCGTTACGCGGACGGCGTGACGCGCGCGCTGCTGCATCTGGAGACCCTGCTTTGCAGGCGCAGCCGCCAGGCAGGGCGGGATCCGGAGCACTTCCGCAACAAGGTGACGCCCCCGGCGATGGGTGATGCGATGCGCCGGATCCGCGCCGGCCACCGCGCGCCGTCCGCCACCCCGCACAAACGGGAGGTCGGGAAATGAAACTCCGCCACATCGGCTTTTTTCTAACAGTAGCAGCGGCCCATGCCGCGCCCGGGCCGGGTTTGCCCGGGTGGGCTGACGGCGGCCGCCCCGGGCACGAGGTCGCGGGCGGGATGCTGCCGACGGGCGGGGATGAGCCCGCGCCCGAGCCGGGCCTGGATCTGTTAGAACCGGCCGCGGGGGAGATCACCGGCGACGGGACGATGGAGGAAACCATCCCGGAAGCCCACTGGCCGGCGTATTTCGGCCGGCGGCCGGAAAAGTTCCTCATCGACCCCCAGAACCTGTTAGGCCCGGTGGAATACCGCGAGCGGCTCGCCTTCCTCAACTACCATGCGGGGGACTCCGCCATCGACTTGTTCGTCTATGTCATCGGCGGCGGGCAGGCGATCCCCGGCGAGGTGCGGCAGGAGGAAATGATGGAACGGCTTTTTTCAAACGGGCGGCCGGCGGTGGTGGTGCTTTATTTCATGGGCGCGCCGCAGCGTGCGATGATGCACCTCAGCCCCTCCCTCACCGATGTGGTTCCAGCGGCGGATCAACGCCGCGCGCTCGAAAGCCCGGTGATCCAGGCGCTCAAGGAAACCGAACCGGCGCGGCAGCTCGAAACCTTCCTGGTGCAGATGTCGATCCGCCTTTACTGGATGGAGCGCATGCTGGGCGGTGATGCGCAGGACAAGCCGCCGGCGGCGGCTCCGGTTGCCAAGCCCCGGGAAAAACCCGGCCCGCGGGAATTCCTGCGCCCGCATCTCGAGGAGGCCGCGCGTCACGTCGTGCCCGCCTCATCCGTCGCCGGGGCCTTGTTGTTGGGATTCGCCCTGCGTTGCTGGCTCAAGCGCCGCGCCCGCCATCAGTTCCCGGATTTCGAGGTCGAACCGCGTCTCGGTGGCGCGCATGCCGCGGGTGTGGGCGCGGTGATTTCGTTCGCCAGCGCCACCGTCCCGCCAGCCTCCCAACGCGACCTGATGCCGGATTATCTGCGTCGCGCCTGAGCCGTGCGATTCCGGATGTCAACGCCGGGTTGACGCGACGTCTTTCGCCGCTAGATTCGCCGGATGTTCTCAAACCCATGATGAGAAACGTTCTCCATGCCGCCATCGCCGGAATGCTGGCCTGCGCGGCGGCCTGTCCTGCCGCGCAGCCGTCTCCGGATGCCGCGGCGATCAAGCAGGCCGCGGCGCGCATCGATGGCCAGGTCGCCGCATTCTACCGCAACCGCAAGCTGCCGGTGCCGCCTGCCACCGACGACGCGACCTTCCTGCGGCGCGCGTTCCTGGTCGCCATCGGCCGCATCCCGACCTCGGAGGAATCGCTGGCTTTCATCGAAATCCAGGATCCGGAAAAACGCGGTCGTTTGGTGGAATACCTGCTCAACTCGCCGGGATACTCCAGCCACATGGGCAACTGGGTTTTCGACCTGCTGCGCGTGGTGGACCATCGCCCCGGTTCCTCCGTCAGCCACCAGCCTTACCGCCACTGGGTCCGCAAGGCGATGGCCGACAACATGCCATGGGACGAGTTCACCCGCCGCCTGATCGCCACCTCCGGCGATGGCTGGAATACGGAAACCGCCGCCGTCGGCTACTACACGCGGGACCGCGGCATGCCGCTCGACAACCTCTCCAACACGATGCGCGTCTTCCTCGCCGCGCGCATGGAGTGCGCGCAATGCCATGACGATCCCTTCGGCACCACCGAACGCCACGATTTCTATCAGCTCGCGGCTTTCACCCACGGCCAGGAGTCCATGCCTCAGAACGCCATGCGCAAACTCTTCGCCGAGTTGCGCGATGGCGAGCGCGCGAACACCGAGGAGTATGCCGTCGCGCGCGTCATCATGGACGGCGTTTACGGCCTCTCGCTCGATGGCGGCGGCGCGGGGCGGATTCCCCTGCCGTCCGACTATCAGTATCGCGACGCGAGTCCCGGCGATGTCGTCGGCGGGCGCACGCCCTTTGGCAAAACCGTCCGCATGAGCGACAAGGAGGATGCGGATGACGGACGGGAAAAACTCGCCGCATGGATCACCGGCCGCACCGCGGATCGCTTTCCCTCCGTGATCGCCAACCGCATGTGGAAACGCGTGATGGGCCGCGCGCTTTACGAACCGGTGGATGATTACGTTGATCCGTCAAAGACACACCACCCGCCGCTCGCCGCGCTCCTGGGCGAACTGATGGTCGAGTTCAATTACGACCTGCGCGCGTTCCAACACGCCTTGCTGCTCACCCGCACTTTTGAGTTCGCCACCAATCCGAACCCGTCCACCGTCGAGGGCGGCGATGATTTCCACGGCCGCAAGATCCAGCGCCTGTCCGCCGAGCAGATCTGGGATTCGCTCATCACTCTCGCCGCCGGCGATCCCGACAAGGGTCCCGCACCCCAACTCGACGACACCATCTACCTGAACGGCCGCCCGGTGCTCGCAGGCCGGAAATCGATGACCCAACTCTCCAGCGAAGTCCTCGCCATCAAGAGCGATGCCGCGATGCGCGAATATTTCAGCAAGCTGATGGACGAGATCCGCCAGAGCGGCAAAGCCGGCGGCGGAGATGCGATGATGGCGATGAAGCCAGCCCGCCACGGCGGCAATGCCATGGTCCGGGCCTCCGAGCTGCCCTCGCCCGCACCGCGCGACCACTTGCTCTATCTCTTCGGCGCGTCCGACCGCGAGGTGGTGGAGGCCGCCAGCCGCGAGCCGAACGTCGGCCAGGTGCTCTCGCTCATGAACGGCTTCGTGCAACAGCGCCTGGTCAATAACCCCGGCGCACACCTCTACCGCTGCATCGAGGGCGTGGAATCCGATCGCGAGAAAATCCGCCGCCTCTATCTCACCATCCTCAGCCGTCCGCCAAGCGATGATGAAATGTCGTGGATGCTGGAGGAAATCGCCACCCGCGGCGCCGCGGAAGGCTGCCGCAACATCGTTTCCGCGCTCATCATGTCATCCGAATTCCTGTTCCTTCAGTAAATCATGTCCACCAACCCATGGCTAAAAGCCGGCGAGCCGGACCGCCGCCGTTTCATGTCCACCGCGGCGCGCACGTTTCTCGGCGTCCACCTGCTGCCGGTGTTCGGCCCGGCGCTCGCCGCCGCCCCCGTCACCAATCCCAAGGCGAAGGCCAAACATGTCATCTATCTGTTCATGGCCGGCGGCATGAGCCACCTCGACACCTTCGATCCGAAACCGAAGAAAAAGGACGTCATGGGCAAGACCGAAACCATCGCCACCAAGGCGGATGGCGTCCAGCTCGGCCACTACCTGAAAAAAACCGCGGAAGTCGCCGACAAGTTGTGCGTCATCAATTCGATGAACTCCACCCAGGGCGCGCACGAGCAGGGGTCCTACACCATGCACACGAGTTATGGCATGCGCGGCACCGTCCGCCATCCCTCACTCGGCGCGTGGGTGCTCAAACTCGGCGGACGCCTCCATCCCGAGCTGCCGGGATACGTCGCCATCGACAGCTCGCCCGACCTCACCGGCGGCGGCTTCTTCGGGGCAAAATACGGCGCCGCGCCCGTCGGCAGTCCGGAAGAGGGCCTGCGCGACTGTAGCCGCGCGCCCGCGGTTTCCCCCGAGGATTTCGAACGCCGCCTCTCGCTGGCCGACAAACTCAACCGCCAGTTCCACGACCGCTATCCGAACGCCGATGTCAAAGCCTACGAGGAACTCTACCGCGAGGCGGTCTCGCTGATGAATTCCAAGGACCTCAAAGCCTTCGACCTGCGCCGCGAAAACGAGGCCACCCGCGCGCTTTACGGCCCCGGGCGCTTCGCCCAGGGCTGCATGCTTGCCCGCCGCCTTGTCGAACACGGCGTGCGCTTCGTGGAAGTCCAACTCGGCGGCTGGGACACCCATTATGACAACTTCACCGGCGTCGAAGGCCGCTGCCGCGAGTTCGACCAGGCCTACGCCGCGCTCATCACCGACCTGCAGGCCCGCGGCAAACTCGACGAAACCCTCGTGGTCGTGGCCACCGAGTTCGGCCGCACCCCGGAAATCAAGGCCGAGCACCAGGGCGGCCGCGATCACCACCCGTCCGCATTCTCCTGCGTACTGGCCGGCGGCGGCGTCAAGGGCGGCATCAAACACGGCCTCACCGACGCCTCCGGCAACAAAGTCAGGAGCGGCATCGTCACCGTCCAGGATTTCAACGCCACCATCGCCCACGCGCTCGGCATCAATCACGAAGAAGTCCTCATGTCGCCCACCCGCCGGCCCTTCACCATCGCCGACAAAGGCAAGCCGGTGACCGCGGTTTTCGCCTGA
>JALOUA010000214.1 GCA_025457625.1 Akkermansiaceae bacterium | reverse complement strand
CGACAACCTTGAAGCGGTCTTCCTAACAGACAACGATCTGGACGGCGATCCGGACATCACCGACCCCGACGATGACAACGACGGCCAGAGCGACGTTTATGAAGCCGCGTTCGGTAGCGATGTCCTCGATGCGGGGTCGCGTTTCACGCCGCAACTCGCCAGGGCCGGAGCGCAATTGTCGCTGACGTTTCCCGGCGCGTTGGGCATCGCCTACACGGTCGAATTCAGCGAAACGCTCGACGGCTGGGAGGATCTGACAACCGTGAACGGCACGGGCGGGAACATCGTCGTCCCGCTGCCGATGGCGGAACCGGCGATGTTTTTCCGCGTGAGGGCGGCGGGTGCCGGACAGTGAACGGTTGGCTCACCACTTGTCGAAAGGCATCTTCGCATCCGGATTCGGATGGGGCATCAGCGCCTTGGTATCGGCCTGATACTGCTTGAGGATCTTCTGCAAGTCCGCCAAGACTTCGGGATGCTTTTCCGCAAGATTCTCCCGTTCGCCCGGGTCCCTGCCGAGATGGAAGAGCTCCGGCGGTTTGCCCCAGAACCATTGGATGAGCTTCCAATCGCCGCGGCGCACGGCGGCACCGGGGCTTCCGCCTTGGTTTCCCCAGTGCGGATAATGCCAGAAGAGCACGCGTTCCGGGTTGGTCTTCGCGGGCTCCTTCAAGGCGGCGACGAACGATTGGCCGTCCTTGTGCTGATCCGGCAGCATGGGCTGCGCGGCGGCTTCGAGAAGGGTCGGATAGATGTCGGTGGAGGTCACCGGCCAATTGCTGGTGGCCGCCTTGGGCGTGACGCCGGGCCAGCGCACGATGAACGGTTCGCGGATGCCTCCCTCGTAGAGCCAGCCCTTGCCGGCGCGGTAGGGCAGGTTGGCGGTGGGCCATCCTTCGGACGTGGACACACCGCCATTGTCGGAGGTGAAGATGACGATCGTGTTGCCGGCCACGCCGTGGGTTTCCAGCGCGGCGAGCACCTTGCCGACGGCCTGGTCCATGGCCTCGACCATCGCGCCATACACGGCGTGCGACTGGTTGATGCGGTTCTTGCGCGGGGGTTCCCCGGCGAACTCATCCTTGAGCCCGCGCTCGCTACGACGTTTCTCGTACTTTGCCACCAGGTCGGGCCGCCCCATCAACGGCGTGTGGACCGAGTAGAACCACAGGCAGGCGAAGAAGGGTCCGCCCTTGTGCTTGGCGATGAACCTGCCGGTCTCGCTGGCCAGCCGGTCCGGCAGGTGCTCGCCGGGCGGTCCGTCGGCCAGGCGCGGGTTGCCATAGGGCGAGAAATACTTTTCCCCACCGTAGGGGCCGCCGCCCGAGTGGCCGCCGAGGTTGTAATCGAAGCCATGATCCTCCGGCCACGATCCCTCCGGACCGAGGTGCCACTTGCCGGCGAAGAAGGTGGCGTAGCCCCGTGCCTTGAGCGCCTCGGCGAGGGTCGTGTGGGATTTGGCGAGCTCTCCGAGATAGGGCGCGGGCCACAACGGGCGGTTTTCCATCCGCCCCGGTTTCGAGTGCTTGAGTGGATCATGATTTTCCGGCAAAGCCTCGCCAAAAAACTGGTTGGGCGCGCCGAAATAATCGGTGTTGCGGGTGCGCGCCGGCCATTGGCCTGTTAGAAGCGCCGAACGCGTCGGCGAACACACCGGACAAGCGGCGTATCCGGCGGTGAACCTCACGCCGCTGTCCGCCAGCGACTGCAGCGCCGGCGTGTCATAAAACGTGTCCGGATTGTAGGGGGAAACATCCATCACGCCGAGGTCGTCGGCGACGATCAGCACGACGTTGGGCGGCGTGGCGGCATGGGCGGAAGCCAGCAGACAGGCCAGCCATGGGAGCGGAATCAGACGGCGCATGATGGGCAAGGCTAGTCCCCGGCCCGGGTCTCGCAAGTGAATTGCCCCCTCCCCGCCATGGGCACGGATGCATCCGGATTTGATAATTCCAAAGGCATCACCCCGTAGGAATGGCCCAAGTCCGGTCATGAATCATCATCCAGCGCCACAATCGCCGTCCATCCTTCATCCCATGCCCACGCGCCGCGGGGCGATGGGGCGCCTTGCCGCGCTGCTCGCGTTGGGTGCCTGGCCCGGCGCGCGCGCGGCGGAAACATCCGGACCCATGCCGGGCGTCAAAGCCATCCGCTTCGTCGCGGTCAACGACTTCCATCATCAGAATGAGAACTGCGATCCATGGATGGAGAAGCTGTTCCGACAAGTAGCCACGACCGAAAACGCGGCGTTGTGTTTCGGTCTGGGCGATCTGGCCGACCAGGGGAAACGCGCGTCACTGGAGGCGATCCGGCGTCTGTCCGCTCTGGCCGGCGTGCCGTTTCATCCCTGCCCCGGCAATCACGACTTGGATGAGTCGCCGGTGGACGGGTTTTACGCCGCGGTTTTTCCCGATCGGCGCAACTATCTCGTGCGGCACTCGGGCTGGCAGTTCGTGGTGATCGACACCACGGAAGGCAACAAGTGGGAAAAGGTGACGATTGCGGATTCAACCCTCGAATGGCTGGATAAAACATTGTCCACGCTCGATGCTCGCGCGCCGACGGTGTTGTGCACGCACTTCCCGCTGGCGGCCGCGGTGAAGATGTGCCCGCTGAATGCCGAAGCGGTGTTGTCGCGTTTCACAAACCACAACCTGCGGGGCGTCTTCGGCGGGCATTTCCACGGCCGCACGTCCACACCGCGCGGTGATATTGGCCTTGTCACCAATGCCTGTGTCGCGCGCGTGCGCGACAATCACGACGGCACTTCCGAAAAAGGATATCTTGTCGTGGACGGCGCTCCGGATGGCCGGCTGACATCGACCTTTGTCGAATTCAAGGGCGTGTGAGCCGGGATCATCCATGCTCTTCCCTCAATCCATCACATGAAATCATTCGGAATCACCATCAGCGCGCTTGCATCGGTCGTGCTGACAACCCTGACCGCGCCAGCCGCGGAGATGACCATCTGGCACCGCCGGCCGGCGAGCCAATGGAACGAGGCGACGCCCGTCGGCAACGGCCGTCTGGGGGCGATGATCTTCGGCAGGACCGGCACCGAGCGCATCCAGCTCAACGAGGACTCGCTGTGGTCCGGCGCGCCGCAGGACGCTGACAACCCGGAAGCGCTCAAGGCCTTGCCGCAAATCCGCCAACTGCTGTTCGATGGCAAATACACCGAGGCGCAGGAACTCGCCAACCGCCACCTGATCTGCAAGGGGCCGGGATCGAACCGCGGCCGCGGCGGCAAGGTCGCCTATGGAAGTTATGAGATGCTGGGCGATCTCAACCTCGCCTTCAAGCATGACGGGGAGGTGCGGAATTACCGTCGCGAGCTGGATCTGGAAACAGCCATTGCCAAAGTCTCCTATGAAGTGGACGGCGTGCGCTTCGAGCGGGAAATATTCTCCAGCGCGCCGGACCAGGCGCTGGTCATCCGCCTGCGCGCGGATCGGCAGGGAGCGCTGGATTTCCGCGTTTCGCTGTCGCGCCCCGAGGCCGCGGAGATCGTCGCGGTCGGTGGCAATCAACTGCTGATGCGCGGCCAGCTTTGGAATGGCCGGGCGCGCGAGGGCATGAAGTTCGCCAGCCGCCTGGCGGTGGTCGCCGGGCAAGGAGCGATCCAGACCGATGCCGGCGCGCTGCTCGTCTCCAATGCCACCGAAGTGACGTTGCTGCTCACGACGGCCACCGATTACCGCATGCAACTGCCCGACTGGCGGAATGGCGACCCCGAGCGGAAAACGAAAATGAAACTGGATGCGGCGCTGACCAAAACATCCGACCAGTTGCGCGAGGCGCACATCGCCGACTATCAACGGCTGTTCCAGCGGGCCGCACTCGATCTCGGCACGTCCGATGCCGCGAAGCTGCCGACCGACGAGCGCCTCAACGCGGTGAAAAACGGCGCGCGGGACCCGTCGCTCATCGCGCTGTATTTCCAGTTCGGACGCTATCTCATGATCAGTTCGTCGCGCCCCGGCGCCATGCCGGCCAACCTGCAAGGGCTGTGGGCCGACACCGTGCAGCCGCCGTGGAGCGCGGATTACCACGCCAACATCAACCTGCAGATGATCTACTGGCCGGCGGAAACCGCGAACCTCGCGGATTGTTTCGAACCGCTCGACCGCTACATCCACTTTCTAACAGGACCGGGGGCGGAGACCGCGAAAACCCATTACAACGCGCGCGGCTGGACGGTCCACACGCTGGCCAACGCCTGGGGCTTCACCTCGCCCGGCGAGAAGCCGTCGTGGGGTCTTTCTCCATCCGCGGGCGCATGGCTTTCGCAGCATTTGTGGGAACACTACGCGTTTTCCAACGACAAGGCCTATCTCAAGCGCGTGCTGCCGGTGCTGCGTTCCTCCGCGGAGTTCGGGCTCGACTGGCTGGTGGAGGATCCGAAAACCGGCAAACTCGTGGCCGGTCCGGCGACCTCGCCCGAGAACCGGTTCAAGACCGCGGACGGCCAGGTGGCGTCGCTCTGCATGGGGCCGTCCATGGAGCAGCAGATCATTCATGACAGCTTCCGGAACTATCTTGAGGCGGCGCGCATCCTCGGTGTCGCCGAGCCGACGGTGGCGGAGGTGGAAAAAGCCCTGCCGCGCCTGTCAGGCCCGCGGATCGGCAGCGACGGACGCCTGATGGAGTGGAGCGAGGAGTTCGAGGAACCCGAGCCCGGGCACCGGCATGTGTCGCATCTGTTCGCGCTGCATCCCGGGCGGCAGATCAGCCGGACGGCCACGCCGGAGCTCGCGGCGGCCGCGCGCAAGACCCTCGAAAAACGCCTCGCCACAGGCGGCGGCCACACCGGTTGGAGCCGCGCCTGGATGATCTGTTTCTGGGCGCGGCTCGGCGATGGGGGGAAAGCCGGTGAGAACGTCCAGGCCCTGCTGGCGAAATCCACGCTGCCGAACCTCTTCGACACCCATCCGCCATTCCAGATCGACGGCAACTTCGGCGGCGTGGCGGGCATTTGCGAAATGCTCCTGCAAAGCCACGCGGGCGAAATCGAACTGCTGCCCGCGCTGCCGCCGGACTGGCGCCATGGCTCGGTCACGGGCCTGCGCGCGCGCGGCGGCTACGAAGTGGACGTCGCATGGCGGGACGGCGCGCTCGTTTCCGCCACCATTCACAATATCTCCGGCGGCATGCGCTGCAAAATCCGCCACGGCGACAAGCTCATCGAAGCGGACTTCGGGGATCGCGAGGCGATCGTGATCGGCGCGGATCTTTCCGTGCGTTGAGGCTGGAGATTCTCTCAGCCTGCCATAGCGGACGCCAACGGGATTGCGCATCAAAGCCCGGGGTTGGCACAACCCCGGGTATGACACCCCGCCCGGCGAATCCCACTGGGATTCGGGGGTGCTTGGCCTCAAGCGGGTTTCATCCCGGAAAGGAACATGGAAACCACGAAAGACACGAAAGTTCACGAAAATCAAAGAAGTGAAAATCCAACCGCTCGCATTTTCCAGATGTCGATGAGATTGCCATCAAGTGGTTGAACTTGGGTGCCTTTTCGTGGGTTTCGCGGTGATCATTTCGGAATCCAGGTTCACGGCAAGCCGATGAAGTGCAGCGCGCGGACCAATAGTTCCGGGTGTGCCTGCGCGATGTCGTTGTGGCGCGCGCCCTGGATTTCCCTGAGGTTCACGGATTTTTCGCGCCCATGGGCGAGCCTGCGGGCCATGTCCACGGGAATCACCTCGTCATCCGTGCCGTGCAGAATGACAATCCGCACCGGTCCTCGCGCGATGATTTCATCAAGCCGCGCCGCGTTGTCGAAACGATGGGTGACGAGGAAACCCACCGGCAGACCCGTCACCACTTCACTCATCTCCATCGTGCTGGTGAAGGGTGATAGCAAAACTCCCTGGCGGATATCAAACTCCGCCGCCGCGATCAGGCTGGCCGCCGCTCCCAGGCTGTGACCGAAAAACCGCAGCCGCGATGCGTCCGGAGTGGCCGTCAGACCGACGGATTCCGCGGCCTTGGGCACGACCACTTTCAACGACTCACGGATGCGCCCCGGACTTGGCTTGCCCTCGCAGTCGCCATAACCCGGGAAATCCACCAGCAGCCAGGCGTCCTCCGCCGGCGCGTTCGAGGCGAGCCAGTCCGACCAGTCGAGCGCCACGGTTCCGTTGCCGCCGCAGACGATCCACAGGTTGCGCGG
>JALOUA010000019.1 GCA_025457625.1 Akkermansiaceae bacterium | reverse complement strand
AGCGTGACGCGCGAGTTGAGCTTGAGGATCTCCTCGTAGCTCATCTTGCGGAACCAGTCGCCGTTGCAAACAATCTCGGTCTTCGACTTGTCCAGGATCTTGAAGGCCTGGTCGGTGTAGGTTTCGGCGTTTTTGAGCACCTCGTCGCGGGTGAGCGGCGGGCGGGTGGCGGAGCGGCCGGAGGGATCGCCGATGGTGGCGGTGAAGTCGCCGATGAGCAGCACGGCCTGATGGCCCAACAACTGGAACTGACGGAGTTTTTCCAGAGCGACGGTGTGGCCGAAATGGATGTCCGGCGCAGTGGGATCGACGCCCAGCTTGACGCGCAGCGGCCGGCCGAGGCGGAGTTTGTCGAGCAGTTCCTTTTCGGAAAGCACCTTGGCGGCTCCGGCGCCGAGATGGGCGAGTTGTTGTTCGGGAGACATGGGAGAATGAGTGGAAGGTGAGCAGTGAGCAGAAAAGAACCGGAATTGCGGATTCTTCAATCCGCGATCCACAATCTCCTATCTGCGATCTTTCAAATGGAGCTTGAGGATACGTTTGAGTTCCTCGGCGGCGACGGGGCAGTCGGGAACGCCGTGGTTGCAGGGGACGATTTTTTCGGAGACTACCGGTGAGACGTGCGACGACCAATAGGGCACCACGCCATCGCTGCTCTCAGGTGTGTTGCCCTTGCCACGATCGCCGATGATGGAATGGGCGGCAATGTTTTCCGGCAGCGGCAATTGGTTCAGCGCGATGGTGGCGCGGTTGTCGGGTGAGAGGCTGTTGATGGAGGTCGGCATGCGCTTTGAGGGGTTTTCGCCCTGCACCGCATCGCCCACCGCCAGCAGCGTGGAATCGAGCAGTTCCACCGTGAGGGTCTTGGGAAGCCGGATGAGTTTGGAGATCCACATCGAGACGGTCATGTCCGCCAGCGGGCTGCCGCGGTGGGGCACGGCCAGGAAAACGACGCGCTCGGGTTCGGTGAGCGGTTCATACAACAATCCCTCATCGACCAGGCGGCGCTCGGTCTCTCCGAGCGGGAGTTGATCCACGGGCTTGTCGAAGAGCGCGTCATAGAACCTCGTGCCGGGCTTCGTGACGCTGGAGCGCGTGAGCAGCCCGCCCATCGAGTGGCCGACGACGACCATGCGCTTGAGCTGGCGGTCATGGCCCTGCGCGCGGGCGTAGGCGCAGGCGTCGCGCATGACCTCGCGGAACTTCATGCTGCTGTAGATCCAGGGATTGCCGGTGGGATAGTTGTAGAGCCAGATCTGATAGTTCTCGCGGAACCACGGCTCGGGCGAGAGTTCGTTGATGAGGTTCTTGAATGCGTCCGGACTGGATACGAGACCATGGACGAAAACCACCGGGATCTTGTCCGGATCATAGGGCGTGACGAAATAGACGCCGGTTTCCTCGGTGAAGCGTGCGGGCAGGATGACATTCTGGATGAGCAGGTCGTCGAGTTCGCACATCCTCCAGTAGAGCGCGTTGGGTGCCGTCCAGTCCGCGGCAAGCGTGTGGCGGGCGGTGCCGACATCGGCCTCGTCGCCCATCCAGCGCTTGTGGAAACTCCACGACGGCGGACCGTGCCGATCAAAAGCGAGCATGGCGGTGAGGTTGAAGGGCAGGCCATTGGGAAGTTGGAACTTTTCACGCGGCTGGCCGACCGGTGTGGTTTCCTTCCATCCGACAAGCGGCACGCCGAGTCCGTCGGTGGTGCGATGGGCCTTGAGCTTGTTGCCATTGACCGCCGTGGCGGGAACCAGCCCATCAAGTCTGGCGATATCCACCGACTGGTTGTCAGGCGGAGCGATGCGTGTGCCGATCGCGGCGGCACGTTGGTCCCAGCCATCCGGGCCGCAGCGGAGTTGATCGAAAAGCTTTGCAAGATTGGCATTGTAGCGGGCGCGGGCGGCGGGCCACTCCGAGGCGCGCGAGCGATCAGCGAGAATCGCCCAATCTCCGCGCGCCTGCCCGATGAGCGAGGCCGCGGGCGCGCGCGACGCGGCCGGGACGCGCCGGCATTGCGGCAGACCCGGCACTCCGCACTGGCAGAGCAGGGCGGCGGACAGGAAGATCAGGCAAATGCGGCAGATTCGTTGTCTCATCAGCGGGGGCGGGAGAACAAAGCCCGCCAGGCGGCCGCTGCCAAGCCCGGAAAAGATGCCCGAAAAGCGCCCGGCCGGATCCTGCGGCCGGGACAATTTCGCGGGCGGACGATTTTTCCACTTTCCAAAGCGCGGGGCATGGCTTAACCCTACCGCCCGCCGTTAAAATGGTGGTCGTAGTTCAATGGTAGAGCCCCAGATTGTGATTCTGGTTGTTGCGGGTTCGAGTCCCGTCGATCACCCCATCTTTCCCATCGGGAGACTTTCGTGAGTTCCGGGCGGGGAGGGAGGAAACCAAGCCACTCGACCGATGCAGCCGCTGGAAAGCCGGATTCACTACAAATTTCGCAATTCGCTGTTGTTGGCGGAGGCGCTCACGCATCCGAGCCTGGCCTATGAGTCGCAGAAGCCGCACTTTGACAACCAGCGCCTGGAGTTTCTGGGGGATGCGGTGCTGCAGCTCATCGTGACCGAGGAATTGTTCCGCAGGTTTTCCGACTCCACCGAGGGCCGCCTCACCAAGCTGCGCTCGCGCGTGGTTTCGCGGCGGGCGCTGGCCCGTTTCGCGATGGCCATCCACCTCGGCGACTACGTCCTGTTAGGCAAGGGCGAGGAGGCCACCGGCGGCCGGCGGCGGCTCTCGACACTCGCCGACGCCTTCGAGGCGCTGATCGGCGCGGTCTATCTGGACACCGGTCCGGACAAGGCGCGCGAGCTGGTGCTGCGGCTCTTCGAAGCGGAAATCGGCAGCATGATCACCAGCCCGGAAGAACGCAATCCGAAGGGCGAGCTGCAGGAGTGCCTGCAGGCGATCCATCCGCTGGCACCGGTCTATCGCATCATCGGCGAGAGCGGGCCGGACCACCGCCGTGTTTTCCAGGCCGAGGTCTCGTGGTGCGAACGCGTGCTGGCCACCGGCAAGGGCAAGAGCAAGAAGGAGGCCGAAGCCCGCGCCGCCGCCGAGGCGCTGCGCGTGCGCGTGTGGGAGGAATGAATCCTCATCCAGCGGCGGGTGGAAACACGAAGCCGTGGTTCCCGTGATCTTTTCAGGACTTCAACTGTGCGAGCAGCGCTTCAATCGACAGGCTGACGACGGCCGAGGCCTTGTCGCTCATCGCGTAGGGCAGGATCAGGCGGCCGGCGTGGATCAGCGCACCGCAACTGTAAACGACATTGGGCACGTAGCCTTCCCTCTCGTTGCCCTCCGGGGCCAGCAGCGGATGGCGCAGGCGGCCGATGACGCGGCCGGGGTCGTTGAGATCGAGCAGCGCCGCGCCGATGCAATACTTGCGCATGGGCCCCACGCCGTGGGTGATGACCAGCCAGCCGGCGTCGGTTTCGACGGGTGATCCGCAGTTGCCGATTTTCACCGACTCCCAGGTTTCCGCCGGGCGCATCAACAGCACGGGATTTTCCCAATGGTGGGGGTTGTTGGAGCGCATCAGGTAGAGGTTCTCGTCATCCTGGCGCGAGAGCATGAGGTATTGGCCGTTCACCTTGCGCGGGAACAGGGCCATGCCCTTGTTCTGCACCGCCGCGCCGTTGAGGGTGAGGATGCGGAAGTCGAGGAAGTCGTGGGTCTCGATCATCTGCGGCAGGATGGAGCGGCCGTTGTAGGCGGTGTAGGTGGCGTAATACATGCCGGAGCCGTCGTCTTCGGTGAAGCGCACGAAGCGCGCGTCCTCGATGCCGTTGCTTTCGTTGGGGGAAACCGGGAAGATGATGCGCTCGCTCATTTCGAGATGGGGAGGGAAGCGCAGCTCGTAGTTGGACTCCGCCAGCCACTGGATGCGTTCGAACGTGCGGGTGAGGTCCAGCGTGACGGGCCGCACTTCCTCGCGCACGGCGGCGATGGATTTTTTCAGGTCGCTGAGGGTGAACCAATCGGCGAGCGGATCCATCACCGCGTCATGACAGCCGCCGTCGGGGCACATTTCGTGGAGTTTGGTGAGGAAGCTTTTCTTGCGGTAGCCGGGATTGGGCAGCACCTCGGGCACGGTGAGGTAGCGCGAGATCGGATCCATGGTGATGCACCCGTCCGCCGCGATCGCACCGGTGCGGAACTCGATGGAGGAGATGTGCCCCTCGCCGGTGGCGCGCAGGCTCATCACGAAACGCAGGCCGCCATCGGGCACGCCGCTTTGATCCGGGTGCGGCACGATCGACGGATTGAACAACGCGGCGGATTCCAAGGCATACTCGCCGGAAAACAGCGCGCCGATGAGCAGGCGGCGGTTGCGCGACAGACGCCGCTCGGTGAACACGTGCGGCAGCACTTTCTGATAGTGATGCAGCAGGACGTTCTCGATCTCGAAGTGCCGGGTGTCGAACTCGGCGCGCAGCGAATTGAGTTCGCGCGAGACCTCGCCCTCGGTGAGCGCCAGCGCCCGGCCGATAATGGTGGTGATGCGGTGGGTGTCAGACGGAATGAACGGGCGGATGATGACCCGCGAGCTCTCCGGAGAGAGCGCCAGGTCATGGCGGCACAGATGGAGCGTTCTCATGATGGCGGATGTTGGGGTGATTGTTCGGCGGCGGTCATTTCCGCGAGCGCGATCTGGAAGGCGAGGGTGGATTCGGCGCCCTGGTTCTCGTTCACGCGATCGTGATGCAGGCCGTCGCGACAACCACCGGATGCGGGATCGTGCAGCGGCAGGCCGAGATCATTGCGGCCGAGAAACCACTCGAAGGCGCGCCGCGCCTCGCGCCACCACAACGGATCGCCGGTGGCACGGAAGGCCGTCAGGCAGGCGGAAATCATCGCCTGGGCCTCGACCGGTTGCTGGTCGAAATCCGCGCACGCCCCATCCCGTTCGTGAAAGCCGTTGCTGCCGATCGGGCGGAAATGGCCGGCCGCGGCCTTTTGCCGCTCGGCGAGCCAGCACAGGCTTTCAAGGCCGGTCTTGAGGGCCTCCGAATCCGGCATGCTCCGGCCGCTGGCGATCAGCGCCTGACTCAATCGCGCGTTCTCATAAGTGGCGCGCGTTTCAAACCAACGCCAGTCGCCGGTGGCGCAGTTCCGCCAGCAATCCATCAGCTTTCCGACGAGCAACGCGCGGATGCGGTGATGGTCCGCAAGCCCCGGATTCCCGCGCTCATGCTCGTGGATGCCGATGAGCGCGAAGGCCCATGCGCGCGGCGAGGTGAAGCGAATGGTGACCGGCAGACCGCGTTCTAACAGGTGTGCCGAAAGCCGGCGGTGGCCCTCGTTGCGCGTTAGCGATGCCCCGCAACCGGCGGCCCACAACGCCCGTCCATGGCTGTCCTCGCTGCCGACCTCCTCCAGCCAGCGGCGGCCATAGCTCATGAAATTGCGGAAGCGACCGGTCGATTCGTGAAACGCCGCGGCGAGAAACGCGATGTAGCGGCTGGCCAGCAGGTCGAAGCCTTCTCCCGCCACCGGAATGGCGGCATCCTCCAGCAGGCAGCACAGGATGAAGGCACGCGCGTTGTCATCGGTGCAATAGCCTTCATGATAATTCGGCACGTTGTAAACCGCATGCTGGAAGACGCCCGTGCTGTCGGTCATGCGCCTGAGATGATCGAGGCGCGCGGGCGGCAGCTTGCCGGGCCGGGTGACGTGCCGCCACTTCGCGAACACATCATGTGCCACCGGCAGGTGCGAGGTCCTGGCGCGGTCGAAACTCTCCAGATAGCGGCGCGCCACGGCCGGCCAGACCGTCGCACGGCTCATCTCATAGGCCTGCCGGCGGATCCGCTCCATGCGCGCGGGATTATCCAACAAATTTACAACCTCCGCCGCGATCGCGCCGCTGTCGCCGAATGGCACGAGCACGCCGCGGTCATCCGCGAGCAGTTCGCGCGCATGCCAGTAGGGAGTGGAAACCACCACCCTGCCCGCACCGAAGACGTAGGCCAGTGCGCCGGAGGTGATCTGGTTCCCGTTCGGATAGGGCGTGAGATAGATGTCCGCCGCGCCGATGAAGTTCTTGAGATCGTCGTTCGAAACGAAACGGTTGTAGAACACCACCTGATCGCCGACTCCGAGGTCTTCGGCAAGGTGTTCGAGACTGGTGCGGTATTTCTCCCCCTCGCGGGCGAGCAGGTGCGGATGGGTGGCGCCGAGGATCAGATAGACCGTCTGCGGATGATGAAGGATGATTTCCGGCAGCGCGCGGATGGCGTGTTCGATGCCCTTGCCGGGACCCAGCAATCCGAAGGTGAGCAGCACTGATTTGCCTTCGGCGCCAAGTTCTTTTTTAAACGGAGCGGTGGGCGAAAAAGGCACATCTGGAATGCCGTGCGGGATGACATCGATCTTGGATTCCACCACGTCGTGGGTATCAATGAGGATTTCCGCGCCCTTCCGGGCCATTACCACGAGGCGGTCGCTCAGTCGGATCAGTTCCTCCATCACGTGTCGTTGTGCGGCATCCGGTTGCTGCAGGATGGTGTGCAGCGTGGTGACCACGGGCATCCGCACCTGTTTGAGCAATTCCAACACATGGCTGCCCGCCGGACCGCCGTAGATCCCGAACTCGTGCTGCACGCACAAGACTTCCGCCCTGCCGTCGTTGAGCTCGTCGGCCGCGGCCAGATAGGAATCCAGATCCTTCTGATCGATCTCAAACCGCACGCGGCGCGGGTAATCATACCCCTCCGGGCGGTCGTTGACGGCCACCACGATGCAGTTCGCGTCCGTTTCCCGGGCGGATACCGCCTCGCACAGGTGGTGGGTAAAGGTGGCGATGCCACAACGGCGGGGCACGTAGTCCCCGAGGAAGGCGATGCGCCGGGGTTGGGGGAAAAGTTCCACGGTCAAAACAAGCTCGCAGAATGCCCGTGACATGCAAACGGAAAAGAATTTCCCGCGCGGCCCCGCTTCCCCCTGTTGACGCGCGCGCCGCCGCCATGCACGCTTCGCAAATGCAGGACGCACCACAGGTAGGCATCATCATGGGCAGCGTGTCGGATTGGCCGACGATGGAACACGCCGCGCACACGCTGCGCGACTTCGGCGTGAAGTGGGAGGCGGAGGTTGTCAGCGCGCACCGCACGCCGGACAAGCTCTACGCCTATGCCGCGGCGGCGCGCGGACGAGGTCTCAAATGCATCATCGCCGGGGCCGGCGGCGCGGCCCACCTGCCGGGCATGACGGCGGCGATTTCCGACCTGCCGGTGCTCGGCGTGCCGGTGGAATCCAAGTCGCTCAAGGGCGTGGACTCGCTGCTTTCAATCGTCCAGATGCCGGCCGGCATTCCCACCGCCACCTTCGCCATCGGCAAGGCCGGGGCGGTCAACGCGGCGCTCTTCGCCGTGGCCATCCTCGCCAATGAATCACCCGCCATGCACCCGTGAGAATCCACCCGCCGCACTGCATGCTCGGGGTCATCGGCGGCGGCCAGCTCGGCCGCATGCTCGCCATGGCCGCGCGCCGCATGAACGTGCGCACCGCCGTCTGGACCGGCGGCCTCGAAGCCCCGGCCGTCGAAATCGCCGATGAGGTGATCGACCTGCCATTCGACGATCCGCAGGCGCTCGAACACTTCTGCGAGGTCTCGACCGTGGCCACCGTGGAGTTCGAGAACATCCCGCATGCCACGCTGCAAGCGGTGGCCGCACGCATGCCGCTGCATCCCTCGCCACAAGCCATCGCCACCTGCCAGAACCGCGAGAGCGAAAAGAATTTCCTGCGTGCGAACGGCATCCCCTGCACCGATTTCCACGTCGTCACCACTGCCGGCGAGCTCGCTGCCGCGATGCGCGCGCTGGCCGGTCCCGGCGTGCTCAAAACCGCCTCCTTCGGCTACGACGGCGGCGGCCAGATCAAACTCAAGGGCAATGAAAACCCGGAGGACATCTGGCAGGCCTTCAACTCGCCGCGCGGCGTGCTGGAGGCATGGGTGGACTTTGAAATGGAACTCTCGGTGATGATCGCGCGCGCCGCCGATGGCGGCATGGTCACCTACGACCCCGCGGAAAACCAGCACCGCGCCCACATCCTCGATCTCTCGATCGTGCCCGCGCGCGTGCCCGGCGCCGTGGCGGACGAGGCCGCCGCCATCGCCCGCAAGGTGGCCGCCGCGCTCGATTACCAGGGCATCATGGGCGTGGAGTTTTTCCTCAAACCCGGCGGCGCGCTGCTGGTCAACGAGATCGCACCGCGGCCGCACAACTCCGGGCACCACACGCTCGACGCCTGCGCCACCTCGCAGTTCGAGCAGCAACTGCGCATGGTGCTGGGCCTGCCCGCCGGCTCCACCCGCCTGGTATCGCCGGTGGCCATGCTCAATCTGTTAGGCGACATGTGGCCGGAGGAAACCACGCCGCCCGACTGGCTGCCGCTGTTTGCCGACGGCGAGGCCTTCCTCCACCTCTACGGCAAGCACCACGCCCGGCTGCGCCGCAAAATGGGCCACGCCAATATCCTCGGAAAAACCGCCGAAGACGCGCTCAGCCGGGCGCTCGCCCTGAAGAACCGGTGGCTCGAACAGGCGGCCGGGCGCCGGAAACCCGCCGGCCATGCGTGACTTGTTAGAGTCCGCCGTCGCGCGCCGCGCCTCCCTCGTCACGGGGGAAACCAACGCCGCGCGCCTGATCGATGGCGCGGGCGACGGCCTGCCGGGGCTGTTTCTCGAATCCTTCGCCGGACGCCGCTTGTTATCGACCGCCAACGCCGCGGTCCCGCCCGCCGTGCAAGAGTGGCTGCGCGAGCTCGGGGTCTCCTGTTATTGGAAACGCCTCGACCAGCATCAGAAGGAATCGCCGGCCCATCTAACAGGACCGGAAACCCCCTCTCCATTCCTGATGCGGGAAAACGGCATCCGGTTCGAGATCTCGTTCCAGTCCGGATACTCGCAGGGGATCTTCCTCGACCAGCGCGACAACCGCGCCGAAGTCCGCCGCCGGATGGGGCCGGGCCTCAAGCTGCTCAACACCTTCGCCTACACCGGCGCCTTCTCGGCGGCCGCCGCAACGGCCGGCGCGGAAACCACCACGCTCGATCTCTCGCAAACGTATCTCGACTGGGCGAGGCGCAACTTATGCCATAACTCGATCGACCCCGCCGCGCATCATTTCTGCAGGGGCGACACCTTCCACTGGTTGCGGAGGTTCGCCAAACAAGGCCGCCGGTTCGACGGCATCGTGCTCGATCCGCCGACCTTCTCGCGCGACGAAAAAGGGAAGGTCTTCCGCGTCGAGAACGACTTCGGCGAGCTCGCGGCGCTCGCGGCGCGGCTGCTCGCGCCCGGCGGCTGGCTGCTGTGCTGCACCAACTTCCGCGGCATGACACCCGCGGAATTCGAGCGCCTTGCCACCTCGCGCCTGCCGCGCGCCTTGAAAGCCCGCCACGCGCCGATGCCGCCGGATTTCACCGATACTCCCTATCTGAAAGCCGTATGGCTTGAGTGAGGGAGCTTTTCCTTGCCCGCATCCAATCGGCCAGCCAGTCTCCGCGCGTGGTGGATGAGCTCGAAACCGATCCCAAGGATGAGTTGATGCGGGCGCTGGAGGCGGCCGATGGCTCCGCCTTGCTCGCCGCCGCCGAGGACATCCACTACGCCGACCTCGCCGCGCTTTACGAAAACCTCGACGACGAAAAACGCGACCTGCTGCTCAAGACGATCGGCCCGGAACTCGCCACCGACGTCGTGGCCGAGCTGCCCGACACGCTCATCGAGGACGCGCTCAACCACTTCAAGCCCGCGCAACTCCGCGTATTGTTGGGAAATCTATCAGACGACGACCGTGTGGACGTCTTCCAGGTCGTCAGTGAGGAGGCGCAGGTGCGGTTTTTCAGCCTGCTGGGCCCGCGCGACAAGGAGCTCACGCGCAACCTGCTCAAGTATGACGAGGACAGCGCCGGCGGCCGGATGACCACGCGCATCGGCCGCATCACCGCGGACATGACCGTCAAGCAGGCGCTCACCGCGCTGCGGCGCGACCGCGAGGACGCCGAGTCGCTCGCCCGCATCTTCGTCGTCGATGAGCAGGGCCGCCTGGCCGGCAGGATCCGCCTGCGCGACCTCGCCTTCAGCACCTGGGACACGCCCGTCCGCGACCTCATGGAGGAGGCGGACGAATACATCCTCGCCACCGCGGACCAGGAGGACGCCGCGCGCGTCCTCTCGAAATACGACCTCGTCGTGCTGCCGGTGGTGGATGAGTTCCACCATCTCCTGGGCGTGCTGACTTATGACGACGCGTTGGAAATCCTCCAGGAAGAGTCCACGGAGGACATCGAGAAGCTGGCGGCCATCAGTGGCGAGCAATCCGAGGTTTCCTATCTGAATACCAGCGTGACGCTGCAATACCGCCGCCGCGTGGCATGGCTGGTGGGCCTGGCCTTCGTTTCGATCGCCTCGGGTTATGTGATGTTCCGTTTCAGCGAGACCTTGGAAAAAGCCTTCGTGCTCGCCTTGTTCCTGCCGATGGTGGTGGCGGCGGGCGGCAACTCCGGCGGGCAGGCCGCGACCATGGTCATCCGGGCGATGGCGCTGGGGGAAATCGACACCGGCAACGCGCTGCGCATCGCCTGGAAGGAGGCGCGCACCGGCTTGTTTCTCGGGTTGTCGCTCGGTATCGCGATCGCCGCGTTCATCACACTGATCCTGCCGCGCCTGCAGCAGGGCACGGGTGCGGATTTCGGTTTCACCCATCTCGCATTCGCCGTCGCCGCGGCGATCACCGTGCAGGTGCTCTCCGCCACGGTGCTCGGCGCGCTGTTGCCGCTCGGCGCGCGCGCCATCAAGCTCGATCCGGCAGTGGTTTCCTCGCCCTCCCTCGCATCCACCGTCGATGTCTCGGGCATGCTGATATATTTCTCCACGGCGGGCGCGATCCTGCACCTGCACTGAGTGATTCACCAAGCCAACCTGGCACCCAAAACCGCGCCGAATCCCGGTTCGTTCTGGCCGGAACCGTGGTTGCGGTAGTCCTCGTCGGTGATGTTTTCGATGCCGCAGGTGAGGTCGAGGTGCTCGTTGACCTGCCAGCCGCCACGCAGCGAGGTGACGATGTAGCCGGGTGTGCCATAGGTCGGGATGCGCTGCGGGTCAGCCGCCTGGTCGGCGGGGTGGACACGATTCTCGGTGACGGCACCCAACAAGCGGCCTTCCACCCACAGACGTTCGTTCGGGTGGGTCCAGCGCAAGGCGACCGAACTGGTGAACGGCAGCTGGCGGGTGATCCATCGTTCGCCGTTGACGGGGCTGTCGGTCTTGCCCTCGTTCCAGCCCGCCATCGCGCTGAGTGTCCAGCATGGATGGATGTTCCAGATGCCCTCGGCCTCGAAGCCATAGACGTAGCCGCTGCCGCCGTTGGTGGCCACGGTGGTGTTGGGCAGGGGACCGGGTTCGCCGATGATCGCGTCGTCGCTCCATGTGTGAAACACGGCCAACGAGCCGCTCAGGGTTTCGTTGCCATAGCGGGTGCCGAGTTCCGCGGTGAGGTATTTTTCCGGCTCCACATCGGGCGAGCCGAGACCTTGGACTCCACCGCGCGAGACCGTGTTGCCGGTCAGGTCGCTGAGATTCGGCGCGCGGAAGGCTTGGGAAAGGCCGCCATAGACAGCCCAGCAGTCATTGATGTCCCAGAGCGCGCGGAGGCTGGCGGATAAATTGTCCCAATCGCCCCCGCCGCGGGTGTCGGCCGGCGCACCGGGCGCGCGGTAGGCATCCCATTCGGCTTCGGCGTATGTGCCGCGCAGGCCGCCGATGATTTTCAACGTCTCGGCGGTTTGCCACTCATATTGGGTGTAGGCACCGAAAAGCTGGTAGTTGGAGCCGTCGGCGACCGGGCGGTCGTCAGGCCGCGCGACTCCATTGCGGGAGGCGGCGCTGTCCACCTCGTCGCGGTAGTAGTCCAGGCCATACACCAACATCCCGGGGCCGATTTCCGATTCGAACCCGACATCGAGTCCGTAGGTGTCGAGGTCGATCGAGCCGCGGCGACGGTCGGCAGGCGTGCGGAGATTGTCCGTCGAGTCCTGGGTTTTCTGCCAACTCAGCGTGGTGTGCCAGCGGCGGATGAAGGCGCTTTCCCCGGGCTGCTCACCCGTCAGATTGAGGTAGGCGAGCGAACGTTCCTGATCGTGGATTTCGGTGAGGAAAGTGCCGGGAGCGGCCACATGCCGGCCGTGGACCCAACCCGGATTGAATCGCGTGCGATGCCAGCGCCAGATATCGTCCTGATCCACATACTGATAGGCCAGCGTGAGGTTGACGCGCTCGGTGAGTGCCGCGTCGAAGCGGAAATCAAGGTTTTGCTCGGGGTAGCCGGTGTTTTTCATGCGCCCCACCGAGTCGTCCTCAATGTCGCCATAGTCCTTGCCCGAGATTCCAAGATGAACGCCCCATTGGCCGCCGATGCCGAAGTTCGACTCGATGCGGCCGATGTGGGATCCCTCGCCGTTGGTGCGGTATTCGTAATAGCCCGAGCCTTGCTGATAGAACGCGCCATCCGCCTGATCCCGGAAACCTGAGGACTTGCTGAAGGCGTTGAGCGTGCCGCCGATCGCGTCCGAACCGTAGAGCACCGAGCCCTGGCTCTTGACCAGTTCGATGTGGTCGATGGAGAAAGGATCGACGGTGTTCCAGTATTGCACCGGGCCGCTGCGCCAGGTCGAGTTGTTGAGGCGCACGCCATCGACCATCAGGAGGTTCTGGCGGCCGGTGAAGCCGCGGATGATGGGCGATCCATGGCCGTTCGCGGTTTTCTGCACCAGCACGCCGGGGGTGAATTGGAGTGCCTCGGGCAGCGTGCGGCGGGTGTTTTCACGGATGAAATCCGCATCGATGCGCGTGGTGGAATTCGCGGCGTTGTTTTCCGCCTGTTCGAAGCGTGAGGCGGTGACAAACAACGGCGAGAGAAAGTCCTGGGCGATGGCCGGTGAAATCGTGGCGGTCAGAAGCAGGGCGTGGATTTTCATCAGCGCCTGATTGGGCAGGACGGCCGGCGCGGCGTCAATCCGCCGGCATGGACAGATGTTGACCCGCGGCAATGTGCGATGGGTGGTTTTTGACCATTCAGGTTTCATCGCGTTGGATTCCGCTGCGGCGGAGTTTCTGGCGCAGGGTGGCGCGGTGGATGCGGAGTGCGGTGGCCAGGCGGGTGGGCCGCTGGTCGTGCCTCGCCAACAGGTGGCGCAGGATGATCGCTTCGACCTCCTCCGACAGCGCATCGTATGTGGGAAGTTCGTTTTCGGGCACGGCAAGCCGCGCGTCCAGCCAACGCTCGAGCGTGGCATCAAGCTCGCCCGCTGCCGGGGCGGCTTCGCGATGGGCGGCGGCGACGTGCGGCGGCAGGTGGCTGAGGAATACCGGCCCGCCGCCGCAGAGCGCCAGCGCGCAATCGAGCACGTGGCGCAACTCACGGATGTTTCCCGGCCATGGATAAGCCTGCAATGCGGCGAGCGCCGGCGGCGTGAGACACGAAGCGGAAACTCCGCGGCTGAGGCCGATGAAGTGATCGCTCAACGCCTGGATGTCCCCGCTGCGCTCACGGAGCGGTGGGAGAGGAATGACCAGCGCGCTGAGTGCATAGAACAGATCCTCGCGCAGAATCCCGGCTTCCAGGGCTTCGCGAGGGTCGCGGGCGGTGGTGGCGAGCACGCGCGGGCGTCTGGCGTGAGGGTCGGCCAGCCATTCGGCGAGACGGCTTTGGAGGTCCGGGGTGAGCTCCGTGATTTCGTCGAGGACAAGGGTGCCGGACGGAGCGAAGTCCGCGCCCCAATCGCGGATTTCGCCGCAGGCCAGCACATTCATGGGTTGCCCGGCGCGCGGGCTGTGGGCGTGGATGACGGCTGCGGCCAGGCTTTTCCCGGTGCCGCTGGGCCCGCTGAGGAGGGCGGGCACATCTCCGGAGCAGGCGCGGGCGATTCCGAGAAAGGCATCGCGCAGGCAGGGTGCGGCACCAATCAGGGTGGCGGGACGGCTCTCGGTTTCAGGCATGCCGGCGTTTCCACCGGCAGGAAGTGAAGCCAGCAGCGCGCCCAGCGTTTGTTCGAAATGCCGCAGGTCGAGCGGTTTGGTCAGATAGGCGGTGGCACCGGATTTCTGTGAGTCGATCGCATGGTCAAGAGTGGCGTGGGCGGTGATGACGAGCACCGGCAGCGAGGCGTGGGATTTGCGGATGAACTTGAGAAATTCGAGTCCGCTCATGTCGGGCAGGCCGATGTCGAGCACCACGGCGGCGAAGTCCGTTTCCGCCATGGCATTGAGGCCGGCGGTGGCCGTGGCAGCCAGGGTGGGCAGGTGCCCCATGCGGCGAACGAGAAACGAAAGCGCGGTTCCAAGCGCGTGTTCGTCTTCGATGATGAGAATGGGGCGGGCGGTCATCGGGTTGTGGGAAGGGCCGGCTCCGGCGCGGATGCCGCGGACGGTTTTCTGGCAAACTCCACCCGCACCATGGCTCCTTTACCGGCACGGTTTTCAACAACAAGTTCACCATCGTGGGCCAGACAAATCTCCCGCGCCACCGCCAACCCCAGGCCCATGCCTCCTTCTTTTTCCGAATAAAACGGCTCACCCAGCCTAGCCAACGCCGTGTCGCTGAATCCCGCACCCTCGTCCTCGATCACCACCGCGACCCGTGAGGCGGCGGCCATCACACGGACGACAACCCGCCCTCCCGCGGGCATGGCCTGCACCGCGTTGCGCAGCAGGTTGCCGAAAACCTGATGAAGCCGGTGCCGGTCCGCCTGGATCACCGCTGGCGGGGTGGCGGCGGCATCGAACACGATCCGCACCCCGGCGTGGCGGGCTTGTGGCCCGATCAGGCACACCGCCTGAAACAACACATCGCGGATATCGACTTCGGCGAGCACCGGCGGCAGGGGTTTGGCATGATTGAGCCACTGGCCGACCAGTTCCTCGATCCTGCCGGCCTCACTCTCGATGAGCTGGCGCGAGACCGATGCCTCTTCCGGCCCGGCCCGCTCTAACAATTGCGCGTGCAGCCGTATCGCCGCGACGGGATTGCGCACCTCGTGGGCAAGGCTGGCGGCCATCCTGCCTAACAAGGCGTGCCGTTCCGCCGCGCGCCTTCGTTCGCGCTCCTCGCGAAGGCTCCCGTGCGTGCGGGCGAGCGTTCGCGCGAGCTGGCCGATTTCATCGCGCCGCGAAACAGGAAGCCCCGGCAGATCATGCGTGGTGCCGACGAGCGGCAGCGACTTTGCCATGCCCCGCAGCGGGCCGGCGACACTGCGGGACAAACCCCATCCCAACGCGAGGGACAGCAGCCAGAAAAACCCCAAAGCCACCCAGGTATCCGCACGACTCACCGCATGCGCGGGTGCCGGGGCGGGCCTCAGGAAAACCACCCGCGTGTCATCCCGTCCGGGAAGGCCCACCATCCACTCGCCGTCGAGAATCCGCGTCCTGCCGTCGAACCGCATCTTGAATGCGCGGGATGGCAGGATGTCGCCCGGTTTTCCCACCACCGCGCCGGACTTGTCATGCCAGAAAAACACCCTTGCCCCGATGATTTCGCCGAGTTGGGCCGCCATCGCCCCGGATTGCGGGAGGCGGCTGCGTTCAAGAAAACCGGCATTCACCCGCGCAAGCTCTTCGAAGGCGCGGCGCTCTTCGCGCTCGATGCGCCGCTCGAAGGCCCATACCAGCGCAAGCGATCCCAGCAGCACGAAAAACGCCACGCCCGATGTCATCCATACGGCAAGACTGGCCGGTCCTTTGCCGTTTGCCGGCTCATGCGACACAGGGTTCATGCCGTGCGTTGAAGGTGACGGAGTGTCTCTCCTCAAAATAACCGGAGTTGCTGGTGGAATCCGCGTGGTGCGGACGGCGTGGCCGCCTGGTCCCCTTTCAATTGCTCGAGCGTCTTGCGCTCCTTGTCGGTGATCGGATAAGGCCCGGCGAATTCCAGGCGCTTGCGGTGTGGCGCGCGCGTGCGGGCCGCGAATGCCTGCCGGTCCTTGAGGTAATAAAGGATGTAATAGTGCTGCCGGCTGTTGCTCGTTTCCGCAAGAAAATCGGGCATCCCGCGCTTCGCGACAAACAAGTCCAGATCCGGATAGATCCGCATCAGAGAGGCCAGCCGGTAATGGCCGAAGGATTCCGGCTCGGCGCGCACCGGCATGATCTGGTTGCGCGCCATGGACGAGGCGCTGCCCGGCAAGCCGGATTCCTCAAAGGTGGTGCAGCCCGTGGCAAACCACAGCATCACGCCACCTGCGGCACCACCGGCACAACGTGCCCATTTTCCGACGAGGAAGCGCTTCATGCCATCACTCTACGCGTCCGGACCGCCGGCTGTTTCCCATACGGTCGTTTTCGATCAATGATTCGATCATGGCGGGATTCGGCCGACTCGCCTCGGAATCGACAAAAAAAGCGGTTTCCATCGGCACGAGGAATTCCACCGCCGAGTTGATGCCGACCAGGCCGCCAGTGGCATCCACCACGGGTCCGCCGCTGTCGCCGGGTTGCAGCGGGATGTCGATCTTGAACTTGCGGGTGCGGGTGATGGGACCCGTGGGCGGCAACGAGGTGCCGAGTTTTCCGGGATCGGAATTGAAACCGGTGGCGATGCCGCCATGCATCACCGGCGTGCCGATCGGCAGCCATTTCCGCAGCGGCGTGAACTGGTAATAGAGAGGCGTTTTGGCTTGGATGTGGAGCAGGGCGAGGTCCGCACCCTCGGAACGCCATACCACCCGGGCGAGGTGCGGCTTGAGCGATGCGCCACCGCCGTAGATGACATAGACATTGCGGCCCTCCATGCGTGCCAACACGTGATCGGCCGTGAGAAAATATCCATCCGGCGAGATCGGCGTGGCCGAGCCGCCATCCGCATCGCCCGGCGCATGGGACACGGGAAATCCGCGTTTGACCCAGGTGCCGAGGTTGCTGCGATCGGTGACGATCACCGCGCTCACCCGTTGCAGCACTTGCTTGCGCACCGCCGGCCCCGGCGGTGTGGGGTCGGGCGGCGGCGCCACCGCACACGCCTGCACGGCGAACGTCGCGAACAGGAGACCGGAAAACCAGAGCAGCCTTTGCATCCGCGCGGAGGAAAGCACAGCCGCCCGGCTTCGTCACATCCGATTTCACAAATCCGCCAACAATCCCTCAAGCACGCGGCGGAAGGGCGCGGCCATTGCCAGACCCGCGACACCGTCAGGATCGACCCACGCCTCGCCGGCCTCAGGTTGAACCCAAGCGCCGGGCGCGCGGCCATCATGCACCCGCAGACGCACGCGGTAGCGGGTGATGGCATACACATGCTCAGCGACGACCGGCAGATGGCTGATCTCACCTGCATCACGCACCGGCAGTTTCCACAGTCCGGTGCGGCGTTTCCCGGACTCATGCTGCATGAGCACGCGGCCCGCGGCATCCCGCAGCCAGAGCGCGTGCTCGTCCACTGCGGTGATGGCCACCTTGCGACCCTTCACCGGCAACGCCGCAGGCTCGCGCGTGCGGCAAAACGCAGCGACCGGACACGTGAGGCAGTCCGGTAAGCCGGGACGGCAAATCGTCTGCCCGAGTTCCATCAGCGCGGCGTGATGGACGCGCGGCTGATTGTCATCCGCCAACTCTCGCGCCCATTGCCAGATTTGTTTCTGACCGGCCGCGCCATCCACCGGATCGGGAAAATCCAGCAAACGCGCAAGCACGCGGCTGACATTGCCATCCACCAACACCGCCGGCAGGCCGAATGCGAAGGCGCGCAGCGCGCCAGCCGTGTAGCGCCCGACACCCGGCAGCGCGAGGAGCGCGTCAAGGTCCGCGGGAAAACTCCCGTCATGACGCTCAATCACCGCCCGCGCCGTATCCCTCAACATCCTCGCACGCCGGTAATATCCCAAGCCTTCCCACGCCTTGAGCAGGGCGGCGTCATCCGCCGCCGCCAGCGATCCGACATCCGGAAACGATTCGAGAAACCGTGTGTAATACCCCTTGCCCAACACCGTGGCGATCTGTGTCTGCTGCAACATCACCTCGGAAACCAGCACCTGATAGGGATCGTGTGTCCGCCGCCACGGGTAATCCCTGGCATGCCGCCTGAACCAGCGCGCCAGACGCTCGCGGAAATCCTTTTTCCCAACCAATGCGTCAGATTCACAACGGGGCTTCAACACGCGCGGACCGTCCGTCATTTCAACCGCCCCGCCAAGATGCAATATGTCCGCCACACGCGATCACGTGATGGCACTGCGGCCGGATTCGGGTAAAGTGGTCCTCGTGTAAGGGATAGCACACTGCCCCCCCAAAGGGCCCACGGGCGTCGGAACAAGGGATCCGACGCCCGTGGCTTTTTCAGCCCATGCGCTCCCGAAGGCTCCGGCGATGCCGCAAACCGCAGTCTCACAAATCGGTATAGACACTCTGAATGAGTCGTTTGATCGAGGACGGCACGATAGGTTGGATTGAGCGCTTTCCTGTCAAAACGTCATGCGCCGGGCCGCCATCCGAACTGGCAGATGGGGATTTCCCTCAAACCGCAGCCAGCAGCGCGGGTTCCGGGCCGGCCACCATGGGTTCGCGGAATACCGGCGGCGCCTTGTCGCGGTGCCGTTCCAACCATTTTTCCGCCTCCTCGCGGCTTTGGAAAATCCTCATCCGCTCGGTGCTGCGCGACCAGTATCCCAGCATCCGGACGACGCCGTAGGCCACCGAGTTGCTGACCACGAAGGCCAGCCAGCCTTGGGAGCGATGACGCTCCTGCCGCAGCATCAGCGCCAGCCGGAGCACATCGTTGGCGCTCAATTCCAGCTCGGCTTTGGAAAAATCCACCAATCCATGGTGTTTGGGCGACCAGTCGGGATCCGCCGCCATCGCCCGGACGATTTCCTTCAAATCATCCAAGCCGACCTTGCCATGGTATTCCTCGATGCGCAGGCGACGACCCATGTCGATCCGGTAGTTGCCCACACTGGAGGGAAAGGCGTAGTCGGCGAAGGAGAATTTCATGCGGTTCCACATGTTAGGACCGGGCCGCCGGGGATTCGTTCAATCACGACACGAAAAAGGGGCGGCGGCATGGTTGCCACCGCCCCGGATGGGGGAGGAAAACGTTTTGGAAACGCGTATTATTCTTCAAACACCTCGAAGCGCACGAACAACTTCGGCGTCAGCGTGGGCAGGATGTATTTGATGAAACCCGGCTCGCTGACGAGGTCCGCATCACCGGTGACGTTCGTCCAGGAATTCAGGGCCAGAGTCTCGGAGGTCCAGATCCTGAAGTTCACGCCGGTGGCGGTCACATCGCGCGGCCATTTGACCACACCATTCACCGGCGCGGGGTTCGCGGTGAAGGATGAGCCGGTCTCACCGAAGAAATATTCGATGCCGTTTTTCATGCCGTCCTTATCGAAATCCTCATCGAAGGCGCCGCCGCCGGCGTTGGCCAGCGCCCATGTTTCGAAGCCGCTGGGTGTGCTGCCTACGAGGAAGAACTGGTTTCCTGCGAAGGTGTTGAAATCCAGACCAAATGGACTGCCGAGATTGGGAGTGTCCGCTGGCAGGCCCGCGAGCGTCTGGTTGGATAGGAAGTTATGGTCGCCATTGCCTTGGAGAATCATCACCTTGATGGCCCCGGCGGGATTGCCGAGATCGGTAAGGGCGATTGAAATCTCCAATCCGGTCATGACTGCGGCAGCAGCTGTCTGATCCGCGGCGGAGCCTCCGGTGTCGCCGCCGATGCCTGCGGTGTTGGAGCCGTTATAAGCCACGCGGATCGGCTGGCTGTTGCCGGCACCTGTGCCCGTTAGACCACGGCCGCTGGTGCTGCCGCCGAAAACGTTGGAATAACTGCTAAAATCCAGCGTGCCGAGTATTGCCATGTCGAGATCGAACTGCGAGAAGCCGCGGCGGGCGATCAGATGATAATCCGGCTCGAATCCGGAGTCGAACTCCATGGAATCCATGGCACCGGCGCCGTCATTGCCGCTTGAGGTGAAAGTGGTCGAGCCGCCGGCTTTGGAATCTATGAAGATGTTGAGTTTGTTGAAATTGGACTCGAGGTTGCCGGTCAGGACGAGATGGAGCCTGCCGTTGATCACCTTGCCGAAGGCCGCATTCCATTCGTTGGCATTGTCGCCGAAGCCGGTCTGGATCGTCTGGACGACGACCGGTGATCCGAGAAGCGCGTCACGGACGCCATCGGTGAGCGGATTGCCGAGCAAGGCGGAGGAACTCGTGTCGAGGTTCGGGTTGGTCCCTTCGAACACTTCGGTGCCGTCGTTCTCGTTATCGTTGTCGGAATCGGAATCATGCGGATCGGTCCCGGTTTGCGAGGGGCTGAGATAGTTGTCATCGTTGTTTTCCACCCCGTCCTTGAGGCCGTCGTCGTCGGTATCCGGATCCAGAGGATCCGTGCCGGTGTCGGAGCTGTTCAAATAATTCCCGGTGTCGGTTTCCACGCCGTCGAGCAAACCGTCGATGTCAGTGTCAGCAACGATCGGACTGGTGCCAATGACCCGTTCGGCGGCATCCGTGGAACCGTCGTTGTCGAAATCGGTGAGAGGCGGAGCATTGAGCGGACCTTTGACATGGGTGAGGTCGGTTACCGCGTCGTTGGGATCGGCGTCAATGATGATCTGCTCGTAGTCATCCGGAAGTCCGTCCGCATCGGTGTCGGCGGCGACGGTGGTGACGTCCGACCATGTGTTGCCGAAGCGGATTTCATCGGCCTTGAAGCCGTCGGCCCCATTGAAGCACGCAAGGGAGAAGCGGTCGATTTCCAGATTGAAGCCCGATTTGGTGAAAGTGGGTGTTCCGGAGAGGAGCTCACTGGTGAGATTGCCCGGGTTTCTCCAAAGCTGGAGCGAGTCACCGTCATTGGCGGATGAGAAAGTGAACTTGCCTACGAAGAAGTTCACATTGGTGTTTTCGACGGTTCCCAGGTCACCCAGGAATCCGTTGTCATTGCTGTTGAACAGGCGGACGCTGAAGTTGGCGCTGCCGTTTTCCCCGGTGACGATCTGAAGCCTGCGGTCGCCGTCACCGAGCGAGCCGTTGTGCATTTCAACGCCGCGGTAGCCGGTGCCGGTGCTGTCCGGCTGGATCATGAATGCGAAATAAACCGTGGCGGATGTGGCATTCGTGAATGGGGCGGAAAGCAGGCGGCCAACCCGGCCGTTGCCCCCACCCGGATATTCCACCGCGCCTCCGGAACTGTTCACGCTATTGATGCCATCGCTGTAGCTGAGGCCGCCGGCGATGACGTTGGGGGATTGCGCGCCGAAGAAGGCGTCAAACCAGTTTCCGGTGAAACCGGTGGCGGCTGGGCCTTGGCCGAAGAGCGTCTGACTGGTGTCGTAATTCGCTCCACCGGTCAGGAAGGAATCCTCGACAGTAGGTGCGGCTTGAGAGGAGGAAGTGGCGAATGTGACGAGCGCTGCGGCGAAAAGGCCGCCCGATCTTGAGCTGATGGATTCGAGTTTCATGGGTTGGATGGGTTGGATCTATGACAAAAAACAAGCGGATCGATGGAACATCAATGGGATTTGGCCGCCGACGGGTAGGTTTCGGTGCGGCACGGGATCAATCTACCATATGTTTGAACCGCGAAACGGGTTTAGGAAAAATTCCATGTCTGTGGAAACAGCCGCAACACCCGCCGGCAAATTATCGCCGCAGCTCCAGCGCCTGGAAAGCCCGGCCGAGCTGGGCCGGGTGGGTGAGGGTTTTGAACTGCCGCAGCGCGGCGGCTTGCGGCTTGCCCTCCATTTCCAGCAGCCAGTCGCGGGCGGTTTCCGTGAGCCACGCGCCCTGGCTGCGCAACGCCGACTGCTGCCAGCCGAGCGCCTCCGCAGCCTCCGCGACCGCCGTGAAATCCACATGCGCGGTGATGTCCAGCTCTCCCGGACAACGCAACGGATCATCGCCGGCGCGGTGCCGGGCAAAGGTCCGCAATGTGCCCTCCCTGCGGGCCGGATGATAGTATTCCGGCCGCTCGAAACCATAGTCCAGCCACAGCATCAGTCCGGATGACAGGGAGCGGGCCAGCGGCGCGAGAAAGTCATGATACCCCGTGCGCGCCTCGCTGCGGTAGCCCTCGGGGAAAGCGCTGCCCAAAGGTTCCAGCGCGGCACGCAGCCGGGGATCGTTGATTGCCATGAGCCGCCATGTGAAACCATCCGCCTCATCCAGTGCGACGCTCCGCTCGCACCATTGCCCGTCACGCCATTCGATGAGGTGGCACGGCAGCGCGTCGAGCACTTCGTTGCCAAAAGCGATGCCCGGCAGCGGATCGGCGGCAAGCTCGTTGACATCGGCCAAGTGCCGAACGCAATCCGCGAACGGACGCAGCGTTTCGCCCTGCGCCTGCCGCAGGACCGGCAGCGGCTCCGGGATGGCGTATTCCAGCGCTCGAAACGCGGCAGCCGAGAGTCGTCCGAGCTCCGCCAGCACATCGGCGGCGAGCGTTCCATCGTGCGCGCCGCACTCGACGATGCGCCAGCGCGCCGGTTTCCCGGCCTCGGACCATTCGCGCACAAAGCGCCGGGCGAGCAGCCCGCCCAACAGCGGCCCGACACTCACGCTGGTGAAGAAATCCCCGCCGCGGCCGACCTGGCGGATGCCGCGCGCGTAGTAGCCGGCTTCCGGATGATAGAGCGCCGCCGCCATGAACGCGGCAAAGGACAGCGGCCCCTCCGCGGCGATGCGCCCGCGCAGGACCGACGCCAACGAAGGGGTTGCGGCGGGCCGGGCGATGGGGTATCCATCGGGGCACGCGCATTCATCGGAAGCGTGCGGCGAGTCGGTATCCAGCATGGCAAACGAGCATAAGAGCAAACAAAAGAAGGTCGGCAAGCCGCGGTTCTACAAGCGCAAAGGCATCTGGCTGGCACTTGTGATCCTGGGCATGCTGGCCGGCACCGCCGCGTGGATGGTCGTGGAGGAAGCCACCCGCGATTACCGCGGACGGGCCGCGGTTTATGATCTGGACCGCATCAACGACCTGGAAATCCCGAGCCTGATCCTCGACCGCAACGGCAAGGAAATCGGCCGCATCTTCGTGCAGAACCGCAGTGTGATTTCCATCGACAAAGTTCCGAAGATTTTCATCGACGCGCTGCGGGCCGGCGAGGACCAGCGATATCTGAAACACAAGGGCGTGGATTACTTCGGCGTCGTGCGGGCGGCCTATCTGAACTGGAAGGCCGGTGAAACCACCCAGGGTGCGAGCACGATCACCCAGCAACTCGCCCGCAATGCCTATGATCTGGAGGGTGAGCGCAAACGACGCGGCGAGTCCGGCATGCAACGCAAGGCGGTCGAGGCCTTCCTCGCCCAGCGCATCGAGAAACGATACACCAAGGACCAAATCCTCGAATTCTACCTCAACCGCATCTACTTCGGCAGCGGCTACTACGGCATCCGCTCCGCCTCGCTCGGATATTTCGGCAAGGAGCCGCGCGAGCTCAATGCGATCGAGAGCGCCGCCATCGTCGGCTGCATCAAGAACCCGAGCAATCTCTCGCCCATCAACAATCCCGAAGGCAACCGCAAGTCGCGCAACCTCGTTCTCGGCCGCATGGTGGACCTCAACGCCATCACCCGCCGCGAGTGCCGCGAGTTGATGGAGACGCGGTTGAAACTCAACCCCAAACCGCTGCGCCGCGGCACCACCCACCTCTACGAGCGCATCGCGGATGCCGTGAACCAAACCCTCGGCGAGGACGCGCTGGCGGCCGGCGGTTTCACCATCCACACCACCATCCTGGCCGAGGCGCAGCAGGCGTCTGAAAAGGCCCTGGCGAAGAGCCTTGAGAACGCCGAAGCCCACCCCGGATACAGCCGCCAGAAATACCGCGACTACCGCAAGTCCCAGGACAAACCCGCGGAATACCTGCAGGGAGCCGTGCTGATGGTGGACCACGAAAACGGCGAGGTGCTGGCCCACGTCGGCGGCCGCGACTACGCCAGCGTGCCCTATGATTTCATCGAACTGGGCAAGCGCCCGCTCGGCACCGCGTTTTTCCCCTTCATCCACGCCGCCGCGCTTGAACGCGGCTTCACGCCGGCCACCCTCATTGAGGATGAACCCATGGACAACCGCTCCGTGATGGTGGGTGGCCGCGAGGGCATTCTCGGCGAGTGGGGCATGGAAGTCGCCTCGCCCGTCTATCAGGGAAATATCACGGCCCGCACCGCTCTCGAGCAATCCAAGATCGCAGCCACCGTGCGCCTGGCCGACAAAACCGGCCTGCAACAGGTGGTGGACACCGCCTGCGCGTTCGGATTCCCGCTGGAGAATGCCGAGCTGCTGCGCCGCATCGCCGTGGGTTTCGAAGAGGTTTCCCTGAAACAGGCCGTGCGGGCCATCGCCGCCTTCCCGTCCGGCGGGCGCCTCGGTCCGCAGCAACTCACCTACCTCGACCGCGTCGAGGATCCGCAGGGACGCATCGTCTATCGGCGCCAGCGCCAGTCGCCCGTCCGCACGCCGGTGATCGATCCCGCAACCGCCTGGCAGGTCCACAGCATGCTGGCCGGCTCGCTTTACCGCGGCAGCTCAAAAGGCGCGCTGGATGACTTGTTGGAGAAACCCTTCCATGGTGCCGGCAAGGGCGGCACCACCCATGATTTCGGCGACTGCTGGTTCCTCGGCTACAACAAGCGCGTGAGTTGCGGCGTGTGGACCGGTTTCCTGCTCTCCAACGGGGATCCCATCTACCCCGGCGCGTTCAGCCGCGATCTGGCCATGCCGGTGTGGCAGGCGGCCATGAACGCCATCGCACCCTCCTTCGGCGGCCAGGGCATCTCGCCTCCCGCCAACGTCGAACAACTCCCGGTGTGTTCGGTTTCCGGCCAGCGGGCGACGCAGTTCTGCCAGGAATACGTCGAAGACCCGGCCTCGCGGGTCGTGCGCTCGCGCTCCACCGGCGTCAACGAATTCTTCCGCACCGGCACCACGCAACTGGCCTATTGCACCGTTCATTCCGGCGCCTCCGCGGATGCCACGCACCCCGGCATGAACCTGCTGGAGCTGCCCGCGCTCGACGCGGTGCCGGTCCGCCCCAAGGCCCCGGCTCTGTTAGGTGACGATCCCTACCACACGGAACTGCCGGCTTTCGCCGAAACCGGCGGCCAGACCGGTCTCGTCCGCCGCCGCACCAACGTGCTCGACAGCCTCGATCTCGGCGATATCGAGGAGTCCATTCCACTGCCCCGGCCGCGGCGGCTTGAAATCTCCGACGAATGATCAGGAGTTGCCTGCCAGCCGGTGGTTGAGCGCCACCGAGCGGCGCAGGGCGCGCATCACGTCGACGAGACCGCGGTGCGAGGCCGCAGCCGCCGCACAGGCGGGGTTCTGATGGCTGTGGCGGCTGACATAACGGCCGATCTCGGCATACAGCTGGCGCATGCGGGTTTCCAACAAGCCGCTCTCCGCACGCAGCACCGAGATCTCCTTGTTGCCCTCGCCGATGGCCTCGAAGGCCTCCGCCGCGAGCACTCGCCGCTGGCGTTTCTCCTCCTTGAGCAAGACATCCACCTCATCGACCTTGCGGTCGCCTTCCCCGATCTTGTGGCCGACGTCGATGCGTTCCTGCTTGAGTTCCGCAAAACGCGTTTTGAGTTCCTGCAGGCGCTGCTTGACGGCGGTGATCTCCTTTTCATCCGGCGGCTGGGCACCGGCCTCGGTGGTGAGCACCTCGAGCTTCATCTTGAGCCCGACATAAGCACGACGCACCTCCCGCGCGGCACCCACAATCCCGTCGCGCTTCTGCGCGAGCGCCTCCAACTCGGTGAGCAGGGCCACCCGGCGGTCCAGCAAGTCCTGGCTGGCCTCCGGCAGGTTGTTGAGCACGTTGGCCCGCTCCTCATGGGCGAGGTCGAGTTTGCGCTGGGCGGCGGCGAGCCGCTCGCGCACATCGTCCATGTCCCTGACGAGTTTCCGCAGGTTCCAATACTCCACGGAGAGCTGCTCGATGTTTTCAACCTTCTCCCAAACGGCCTGCCCGAGATAGGCCTCCGCCTCACGCAGCAGATGCATCTCGCTGGCGGCATCGCCCATGCGCTGGGCCCGGCGGACATATCCGAAGGCCTGGGCGACGCGTGCGACAAAATATCGGGTGGAGGTCATGGGGGAGCTTATTTGGAAATCTGCCGTTGCAGGCTCTCGATCACCGAGAAGTCCTCCAGCGTGGTGACGTTGCCGGAGACGGTGCCGGTGGTGACCAGTTCCTTGAGCAAGCGGCGCATGATCTTGCCGGAACGCGTCTTGGGCAGGCCCGGCGCGAAATAGAGGTCGTCCGGCCGCGCGATCGCGCCGATCACCTTGGCGACGTGCCCGCGCAACTCGGCGCGCAGTTCCTCGGATTCGGCGAAATTCGTCTTGAGCGTGACGAAAGCCGCCACCGCCTGGCCTTTCAGGTCGTCCGGGCGGCCGATCACCGCCGCCTCCGCCACCGCCGGATGGGAAACCAGCGCGCTCTCGATCTCCGCCGTGCCCAGACGGTGGCCCGAAACATTGAGCACGTCATCGAGGCGGCCGATGATCCAGAAGTTGCCATCCTTGTCGCGCCGCGCGCCGTCTCCCGTGGTGTAAATGCCGGGATAGTCGGACCAATAGGTTTTCTTGTAACGCTCCTTGTCGCCGTGGATCGTGCGGATCATCGACGGCCACGGCTTGCGGATCACCAGCCGTCCGTCCTCGCCGGCTTTGCACTCCTTGCCGGCATCGTCGAGGATCGCCGCATCGATGCCGAAGAACGGCAGCGTCGCCGTGCCCGCCTTGAGCGGCGTCGCGCCGGGCAGCGGGGAAATCAGGATCGCGCCGGTCTCGGTCTGCCACCAGGTGTCGACGATCGGGCAGCGGCCGCCGCCGATGTGCTTGTGATACCAGTTCCATGCCTCCGGGTTGATCGGCTCGCCCACCGAACCTAACAACCTCAGCGACGAAAGATCGGAAGCGGCGGGGAATTGGTCGCCCGCCTTGATGAAGGCGCGGATGGCCGTGGGCGCGGTGTAGAAAATGCTGACGCCGTATTCCTCGATCATCTTCCAGAATCGCCCGAAGTCCGGGTGGTTCGGCGCACCCTCATACATCACCTGCGTCACGCCGTTGGCCAGCGGCCCGTAAACGATGTAGGAGTGGCCGGTGATCCAGCCGACGTCCGCCGTGCACCAGTAAACATCCTCGTCGCGCATGTCGAAGATGTATTTGCAGGTGGCATAGGTGCCGGTGAGATAACCGCCGGACGTGTGCAGAATGCCCTTTGGCTTGCCGGTGGAACCCGACGTATAAAGCACGAACAGCGGATGCTCGGAATCGAATCCCTTGGCCTTGTGCTTGGCGGGCACTGCGGCGACCTCGTCGTGCCACCAGGTGTCGCGGGGGGCCTCCATTTTCACCTCATTGCCACAGCGGTTCACCACGATCACGCGCTGGACGTGCTTGTATTTCGCCAAAGCCTCGTCGACCACCGGCTTGAGCGCGACGATCCTGCCGCGCCGCCAGCCGCCGTCGGCGGTGATCACGGTGGTCGCACCGGAGTCTTCCAGACGGTCAACGATGGCATCGGCGGCAAATCCGCCGAAAACCACGTTGTGCACGGCACCGATGCGCGCACAGGCCAGCATGGCGATGGCCGCCTCCGGAACCATCGGCATGTAGATCAGCACGCGGTCGCCGGACCTGACGCCCTTTTTCTCCAGCACGTTGGCAAAGCGGCAGACCTCGCGCTGGAGCTGGCCGTAGGTGAGCACGCGTTTGTCGCCGGGTTCGCCCTCCCAGATGATGGCCGCCTTGTTGC
>JALOUA010000213.1 GCA_025457625.1 Akkermansiaceae bacterium | reverse complement strand
ACCTCAAGCTGCGCCAGCGGCTGCTCGTCGAACTCGACGCCATCCACGACGAGGTCGGCATCACCTTCGTCTATGTCACCCACGACCAGGGCGAGGCGATGTCCATCTCGGACATGATCGCGGTCATGAACGCCGGCCACATCGAGCAGATCGGCAAACCCGCCGAAATCTATGAGACTCCGCGCACGTCATTCGTCGCCGCATTCATCGGCGACACCAACTTCCTCGAAGGCCGCGTGACCGAATCGCTCGGCGAGCGGTTCTCCCGCGCCGACATCCCGGGCCTCGGCGCGGTGATCATCGACAACGACAAACCCGTGCGCCCCGGCGACCGGATCCATCTCTCGCTGCGCCCGGAAAAACTCGTGCTCTCGCGCGAGCGCAATCACACCGGCGAGTGGGACAACAGCGTGCCCGGCATCATCGAGGATGTCATCTATTTCGGTTCGCAGACACGCTACTGGGTGCGTTGCGGCGAATACCGCATCTGCGCCGAGCAGCAGCACCGCACATTCCTGTTGGACGAGACCCCGCCGGCCTGGGGCGACCGTGTCTGGCTGCGCTGGCACGCCAACGACGGCTTCCTGCTCGAACAATACCGCGAGGAGGACGAGGAACTGCTCACGCTGCCGGAAGAGTGATTGCAAGCCCGGTGATTGCCATGTAGTTTGATGACATGTCCGCGAAATTCAAACCCGGAAGCCCGTTTGAGAATGATCCCTTGGCACAGGCGATCCTCCGTGAAGGATTGCTGATTCAAGACCGTTTCTCCGCGCCCCCGGTTTACGCCAAGACTGGCAAGGGCTATCTCAAGAGCGTGGGGGTTGAAGAAATCGCCCGAATCAAGGAAGCGGCCAAAAAGAACAAACCATGATCGCGCGCACATGGCTGGCACATGTTTCATGGGAAATGGTCGTTTGGCAGAACGAACAACTCTGCAGACCCAAAAACGCGCATCACGGCCCGACATCGGACGGACATTCCGACTGCAAGAAGCTCTGGGAGGAATCACAAACGAAAATGATGACCCTCGATGAGATGGTGGATTTCTGCCGCAGATGCCACCGGCTTGCTCCGTTCACCAATTACAACGGCAACACCTTTTCCGCGATAGCCCGGGCTTTGATCGGGACATTGGAAATTCCTGATGAAAAGGCGGCTCTCGCCCGCAGCCTTGCGGGGCACATCGTGGCGGGGGTGGCCAGCGACGAGGAGGTCCGGGCCTTCAGGAAATTCTGCGAGGAGCTCGGCTGAAGGCCTCACCTGCCGAGCAGCCACGAGATGTGCGGCGTGTAGAGATCGGGCTCCAGCAGGAACGAGTCATGACCTTTCTCCGAATGCACGGTGATGTGCATGACGTCCACACCGGCGGTTTCGAGATGCCTGACGAGTTCCGCCTGTTCCTCCGGATAGAAGCAGAAATCCGAATCGATGGAGAAAACCAGCCATTTCTGGCCGGCGTTCCGCGCGCGTGAGAGCAGGTCGGACGGTGATTCCGCATCGCCCTCGGTGGTGGCGTCGTAGCGCGACCACAGATCGATGATGCGCAGGTAGGTGTTGGCGTCGAAGCGTTTCACGAACTTCTTGCCCTGGTGCAGCATATAACTCTGGAACTGGTCGCGCACCCGGTACCAGGCCAGCACGTCATCGGCCTGGATCACATCCTGCCGCGCGCGGCGCTCGATCGAATCGAGGTGGACGAAGGTCTTGTGCGAGATCATGCGTGCCAGTGCGAGCCCGTAGAGCGGCGGCGAGTTGTCATAATAATCGCCGCCGTTGAAATACGGATCGTTTTCAATCGCGAGGATCTGTTCGAACAGGATCAGCCGGTTGAGCACGGTGGTTTTGTAGCCGCAGCCGATGGCCACCACATTGCGGACGCGCTGCGGATGGCGGGTGGCGAAGGTCAGCGCGACCAAGCCGCCCACCGACGGGCCGACCACCGCGTGCAGCGTGTCGATGCCGAGGCCGTCGAGCAGGCGCGTCATCACCTCCACCTGGTCGGCGGCGCAAACCGAGGGAAAGTGCGAGCCCCATGGCTGGTCGGTTTCCAGATTGATGGAAGCCGGGCCGGTGCTGCCATAACAGCCGCCGAGGTAGTTCGCGCAAAGGATGAAAAACCGGTCGGTGTCGAGCGCCTTGCCGGGGCCGATCATGTCCTCCCACCAGCCCGCGTGGAGTTCCTCCTGCCAGAGATCGCCCACGCCCTCGATGGCGGGATTGTGGCCGGCGGCGTGGTGGGAGCCGGACAACGCGTGAAACAGCACGATGCAGTTGGATTTTTGCGCATTCAGCGATCCCCACGTTTCGTAGGCGATGCGGATGCCCGGCAGCACGCCGCCATCGCGCAGGCGGATCGGATCTTCCGGGCTGCCTGTATCGTAAAACCGGGTGCGGGTGACGGCGGACATGCGCGGAGCCTAACGACCCGCCCGCTGCCGCGCAAGCCGCCTTGTTTCAACCGCGCTGCCGGGGATGGATGATCGGGCGGGTCACTTGGGAACTTCAAGAGGCATCAGCGCCGGTTCCCGCAGGATGGATACCTTGAGCGGACGGCGCGGGTTCTCTCCATCGGCGCGGTAGGTGACGACGAGCGAGCGCTCGTCCGCGTTTGCGGAAACGCCGCCGGAGTAATAGCGCATCAGCCGGCCCGTGGCATCCGCCGTGAGAATCCGCAGGGGCACCGGCGAGTCACGGGGGACCGCCCGGACCATCGTCGCACCCGCGGGAAGTAGCATGTTTTCCGCGCCCCACAGCATGCGGACGGGCTGTGGAAAAAGGTTCACGACGCGCGCGGAACCGGCCGGGACTTCGGCAACGACGAGTGATTTCACATCCCGCCACAAGCCGGTCTCGGGATTGCGCCAGAGCAGGACCAGGAAATCGCCGGTCTCCGGGTGACTGAACTTCACCCATGGGGCCGCCTCCGCGTTGTCGCCGACCTGTTGCAATTGGAGCGGGCCCACACCCGGCGGCACCGGCACGGGCGGGCTGATGCGTCCGAGGCGCAGCGGCACGGGTGCCGAGGCTTTGCCGGCGGTTCGCGCGATCACCTCGCGCGGCGGGATGCTGCCGGACGGTGGATCGAGTTCGTAGCGCACGCCATCGCGGATTTCCTGGCGGAACGGCGGGCTGTCTCCGAGTGCGAGAAACCGCGCGTGACGCGCCTTGCCGGCGGCGGGTTCCGCAAACGCCGGATGAAGCGCGGTGCAGAGCGCGGCGATGGCGGCGGCATGAGGGAGGCGGAGCATCGGGCGGGTGTTAGATTTCCTGTTCCGCGAGCCAGCGGAATGATCGGATCAGGAAGCGCCTGCCGAAATCGCCGGGCCGGCCCGCACGTGCGGGGTTGATGCCGGTCTCGTCGGGATCGATGGGTTGCGGGACGCGCTGGACGACCGCCTCACACCAGGCACGCGCGGCGATCTTACCGGAGGCGTCCACGGCATCGCCATAGGCGCGGATCACAAAGGTGTCCGAGCGCGCGGCGAGGGCGGGACCGATGACTTGCAACACATCGGCCTGGGTGAGCCAGGCGGGTGCGCCCCATGCCTTGGAGGATGGTTTGAGCGTTTGTTCCAAGCGGGTGGCGTCCGCGATGCCGTCCGGATGGCGGTAGTCCGGCAGCGGCGATTCGTTGTCGAGCGGCAGTTCATCCTTGAGCGTCGAGTTGAGCCCGGCCTTTTCGATCGCGGCTTCGAGTGCTCCCATGCGGCCGGTCTCGTCATTGGCCAGACGGCGGTTCACAAAGTCCGCCAGCGAGAGGAACGGCCCGCGGGTTTTCACCTCGGCGACGATGGCCACGGCGAGACGGTGGATTTCATCGGGCGTGAGTTCGCGGTGACCGGACCAGACGGCGGGAGCATCCGGCAAATCGCCGTTCAGCCATGCCTTGCCCGGCGGATCGAGCACGCGGGGAAACGGAATGTTCCGCCCGTCGCCGTATCCCGAGCGGCGGGTGGAACCCAGCAACGCCTTCCATGCTTCGACACGGGTCGAGTTCACGTTGAACGCCCCATCGATCATGAGATGGCGCGCGGACTGGTGGAAACCGCTGAGTTCCGCCACGCCGGCATCCGCATCGGGTGCGAGGCGCATGCGGCCGTTGGGCAGCGGATGGGCGGCGGGGTTTGAGAGAAAGCGCGACTTGTCGGCGGCCGAGCCGGTGGACAGGTAGAAGCGATCCCACAGCGAGTGGTTCACCTCGAACGAGAGATCATAGACGAGGTTGTCGCTCTCCGGCACGCCGCCGAGCAGCGCGCGGGCGGTGGATGCCCATTGTCCCCTGTCGGTGGCGCGCTGTTTGTCCGCCGACCAGCCGATCTGATCCTCATGGAAGCCGCCCTTGGCCGCGGCGGCGGAGCTGGTGGCAAGGGCGGCGCTGCGGGGTGGCGGCACATCAAACAGCACATATCGGCCGCTGCCCTCCTGCGGCAAGCCGAAGGGATTGCCATAACATCGTCCGTTGGAGATGACGGGAGTTTGATCCTGCCAACCAACGGCCTCATCGTAGAGGTCGCGTGTGTAGGCGCCGAAAAACCACGGCCCGCCGCCGCTGCCGGTGAGCGGCAGGGTCCCCGCGATGTTTTCCCATGGCGAGCGCACGGCGAACGGCGCGCGCGGATTCCAGTTGGCCAGCAACGCCTCCTCGAAGTGCGGGGTGCCCGTCAACGCTCCCGAGTTTTCGGTATTGGACTTGTGTTCCTCGAACCAACGCAGGCGGATGCCCTCGCGGGTCCGCACGTTGGGGATTACCCTGGGTCTCGGGCTGGTGGCGTCGAGCAGTTCCAACGGCATTTTTTCCTGGCTGTTCCAAGCGACGCGCGGTTCGCGGCCCGCGCCGTATTGCAGCGAGGCGGAGACCATGGTGATCTGCGGCGCGCGGTCGAAGTCCTCGAAGGTGATGGTCCGCATGTCGCCGATGTGCTTGAGGATGGCGCGGGTGTCATCACTCTGGTTGTCCACCCCGTATCTGCCTTCGATCGACCAATAGGGAGTGGGCGCATACCAGAAACTGAAAGGCCTGTATTCCGTCCCGCCGTTGATTTCCGTGCCGGAAACATAATAACTGCGCGCCGGGTCCGGCGGCAGCTCGCAGCTCAGCTCGTTGTTGTTCAGGTTGAAACTCCCCGGCCGGTAGGTGCTCACGCAGTCGTATTCCGCAGAGCGTGCGGGAGAGAACACAAGGCACTCGCCCGGCGCGAAGCGCGTCTTGGGAATCGCGAAGTAATAGGATCCCATGTAGGGATCGTTGTAGCCTTCGGTGTTCATGATTCCTTTTCCCTGCGCATTGAAGGAAGTGCTGCGGCCGCCCTCGAAAGAGAGCCACTGGCCGAGGGAATTGAAAATCGCGCCGTTCGGGAACCTGTATTCGTTCAGAGTCCACATTTCCTGGCGGCCGTTGCCCTGCATCATGATCATGGCGCGCTCGAAATCGAGATCCACGTTGTAAGGATTCCACAGCACCACGCGCGGGTAGTGATGATGGCGCAACTGGTATCTCGGAGGACTCACCCCGGGCAGGCTGAAGGTGCTGATCTGCGTGAAAAGCGATGCCTCGACGAGGATCGGCTGGAGCGAGGCGATTTGATTGCCGGCCAGCTTGACCGGCGTTTCGTTGGCCAGCGCGAGGGATTCGCTCACGCTGCCATCGGTCTCCTGCAACTCCGGCAGCTTGGAGCTGGTGTGGCCGGAGAATGGCGCGTTCAAACGCGCCCAGTCGCGCAGCAGCCCGAATCGCGGCCCGGCCACGCGGTGCCTGCCAGCGGGCGGGTCGCCTTCCCATCCCCCGACGAGGGAATCGTCCGCACGCAGGCCCGGCAGGTTTTTCCATGCGGGCACATCTCCTTCGCCCTCGAAATACGCGGTGAGATCGCGCCTCAGGCCGCCGCGCGCCACATCGGCGATCACGCCGAGCGAGTCCACCGTGAAATCCAGCACATGCTTCCTGCTCCATGAATCGCCGGCACGCGTCAGCGACATGCCGGAAGCGCTGGCAAGTTTGCGGATTTCCTCATGCGGGATCTCCACTCCGCCTTCCATCAGCGTCGGGTCGGCCGCTTGCGAGGCCATCACCCGGAACCACGCCTCGCTTCCGCCGTCGCGGTTGAGAACTGCCAGACTCCCGCGCGGATCCATGGTTTTGAGATTGGCGCGCACCCCGAGATCGCCCGTCCACCACGCGTGATGTCCGGTGACGCTGCCGTTGGCCTGTTTGATGGTGACTTTCGGCACCCTGACGGCGGTATCGGAACCTTCCCGGCCGTGCAGGAGGATCCGGGAGGCGGCGCCCGGACCGGCGAACGGATCGTCCTGGCCGCTGACCAGCCATTCGAGGAAGAGATCGCTGCCAGTGGTTTTTCCCGTCCAGCGCGCGTCGCTCAGGCCGCCAGCCAGATCATCCCGCGTGAGAATGGGTTTGCCATCGGGCATGGTGGACCTCCAGGCCCCGGTCCAGTGGGGTTCCGCAGTCACCTTTCCGGAAATATCGGCACTGGCGGAAACCCGTTGATCGGGACCGAGCGTGCGCTGCAATTGGCCGATGGCCAGCATCAGCGCCATGCGGGCGTTGGCGCGGGCGCGGGTGTCGTGTGAGGCCTGGCTGCCACGCCGGAGTTCGATGGATGCGAGCCCGGTGAGGCCCAGCGCGATGATCAGGATGAGCGACATCAGCATCACGCTCACGACCAAAGCAAAAGCCGGGCGATGAATCCGCCGCTTGCGTTTGATTGGCTGATACCCGCTCACAAGCCGCCATCTACACCGCCTTCCGAGCTCCCGCCAGCGATTTCACCCATCGTGTGGGTTTTGCGGATTGGCCAATTGCCGCAACAAACCCGGAGTCCGGTGTGACTGAGCCGCCGTTGCCGAACCACCAGGCACTTGGGGACAAGTCAGCGCTTGGGATCACTGGCCCCAGGTTCTGACGTCATCGGCTGCCTTGCCGCCGCCTTTGACACCGTCGGCACCATTGCTCCAAACGGCCACACGGCGGCCGTTGAGATTGGAGCTGCCGCCCGAGCTGGGCTGCGCGGTGACGCGCTCGTCGTAGTCCAAGTCGAGCCTGACGTAGAACGGGCCGCCCCATGGATCATAGAGGCCGCTGACGTTGTTTCCTCCAGCACTATAAATCAGGCCGTTTTTCTTGGCCTTGCCTTCCCTCACCGAGAGGAACCGGATCGAACGCGTGTTGAGAACGTTGCCACCGGTGCCTTCCAGTCCGAGCAGGACATTGAGGAAATCGACGTCCGAGTCGGTGCGGACCGTGGTGTCCTGGCTTCCTTCCTTGGGCATGTAGCCGTATTCGGTGTAGAAATTGGTGACGGCGGTTTCGATGGCGGTCGCCGTGGCGAGCGCGGTGGCTTTGCGCGCTTTCTGGATCGCCGCGTTGCCGGCGGCGAAGCCTGCGGCGGCGAGCACCGCGATGATGGAAATGACGACGAGGAGCTCGATCAGGGTAAAGCCGTGCGCACGGCGGCGGATTTGGTTTTTCATGATGGGTTGAGGATGGGTTTTGGATGGGGCGGGGCAATCACAATTTTGCTTTTCACAGGAAACGTGGACCGCCATTTGGCAGTCACATGGTAAAGACCTAGCCGCAAATGGGTGATTCTGCAACAGACAATTTGCGGGCGGCAATTTCCCCGCCTTTGCCGTTGCGGAGAGGATGCCTCCGCGACAAGCTCCGCGCATGCCCGGAGGAAATTTGCGAGACGCGGTTCTCGAACACATGCGCGCCCATCCCACCCAGCCGATGACCAAGTCATCGCTGGCCCGCCAACTCGATGTGCCGGTCGATCTCCGCTCGGAACTGCGCAAGGCCATCGAGTCGCTGGTTGCCGAAGGCCTCATCCAGGAAGGGAAAAAGGCCTGCTACACGCTGCGGGCCAAAACCGGCAACACACTGGCCGGCACGCTCAAATTCCACCCCAAGGGCCATGCGTTCTTTTTCCCGGACGCCACCGATGAGGCGAACCTCGCCACCGGCCTCGACCTCGTGGCTCTCAACCGCATCCACATCCCGCGCCGCGATTGTGGCACCGCGCTGGATGGTGACCGGGTGCTGGTTTCCGTGCAAAAACCCAGCCCCAAGCGGCCATTCCGGACCCGCAGCGAGATCATGCCGCCAGCCCCGGACGAACCGCGCGGCCGGGTGGAGAAAATCCTCAGCCGCCGCTCCGGCCGCCTCGTCGGGATTTTCCGCAAGGAAAAGGGCTTCAGTTGGATCGACTGCGAAGACAAGGCGGTCGATGGCCGCGTCGAACTCAGTGGCGACACCACCGCCCAGCCCGGGCAGATGGTGGTGGTGGATTTGGAAAACTGGACGGACCCCGGCACCACGCCGCGCGGCCGCATCATCGAGGTGCTCGGCTGGCCCGGCGATCCGGGCGTGGACATGATCGCCGTCATCCACCGCTTCGGGCTGCGCACGTCGTTTCCCGATGAAGTGCTGGCCGCCGCCCGCGCCGTGCCGGAAGAACCGGAGCCTGCGGAAATCGCCCGCCGCCAGGATTGGCGCGACAAACTCGTCATCACCATCGACCCCGCCGACGCGAAGGACCACGACGACGCGATCTGGCTGGAGAAAACCCGCGATGGATGGACGCTCGCCGTGCACATCGCCGATGTTTCCCACTACATCAAGCCCGGCTCGGTGATGGACAAGGAGGCCGTCGAACGCGGCAACTCGACCTACCTCGTGGATCGCGTGCTGCCGATGCTGCCCGTGGAGCTTTCCAACGGCATCTGCTCGCTCAAGCCCGATGTGGACCGGCTCACCAAGTGCGCTTTGTTGGAAATCAACACCGAGGGGAAAGTCACCAAGGCGCGCTTCATCGACGCCGTCATCCACAGCCGCGCCAAGCTTTCCTACGAGCAGGCGCAGGCCATTCTCGATGGCAAACCCGCGCCGAAAGACTCCGACCCGCTGCTCGCGCCGATGGTGCGCGAGGGCTGGAAACTCGCCTCCACCCTGCGCCGCCGGCGTTTCGCCAATGGCGCGCTCGATCTGGAAATGCCGGAAATCAAAATCCGCCTCGACTCGAAAGGCCGCGCCGTCGCCGCCGAACCGGTGATCCACACCGAGAGCCACCAACTCATCGAGGAATGCATGCTCGCCGCCAACGACGCCGTCGCCAAAGTGCTGCGCGAGCGGATGAAACCCGCCGTTTACCGCATCCACGAGGATCCCGACCCGTCGCGGCTGATGGACTACACCGAGACCGCCAAACTCCACGGCTACCGCCCCGGCGACCTCACCAACCGCGCGCATATCCAGAAATTGTTAGATGAATCGAGGGGCACGCCCGAGGAACACATCATCAAGCTCGGCCTGCTCAAGAGCCTCAAGCGCGCCGCCTATTCCGCCGAGCCCATCGGCCACTACGGACTCGCCAAAGGCGATTACTGCCACTTCACCAGCCCGATCCGCCGCTACGCCGACCTCATCGTCCACCGCGCCTTGCAGCCGCTGTTGGACAACCCGCCGAAAAACCCGGACCGCACCTCCCCGCAAGCCGACTTGCGCGAAATTTCCCGCCACATTTCCGATACCGAGCGCACCTCCGCCGAGGCGGAAAGCGAAACCAAGCAGATCAAGCTCTTCGAATACCTGCAGCGCGTCGCCGAAATGCACGATCCGCATGAGTTCGACGGCCTCGTCACCGACGTCCGGCCGATGGGACTGATGGTGGAAATCCCGGACATGGGCATCCGCGGCGTGGTCAAGCGCGAGGACCTGCCCGAAGGCCGCTGGCGGCTGGAAGGCCACCGCGGCGCGTGGGTCTCGGCCGATGGCAAGGTCATCGCCATGGGCATGCGCATCCCGCTTCACGTCATCGGGCTCGACCGCGAGAAACGCTTCGTCGATTTCGCCGTCGCCGGTCCTCCCACCACCGGGGGGACCCGGCCCGTGACACCCCGCGCCGCACCGCCTGTGAAACACCGCGGCAAGCCGGCACCCAAGCCGGCCGCCAAGCCCGGCCCGCCGGCCCGCCAGAAACCACACGCCAAGCCGAAACACAAACACCGCCGCTGACCGCGGAGTGCCCGGTTCCGAGGTGATTCACCAGCATCAGCGACGCATGGAGTTCCAATTCCTGCCCAGACCGGTTTTCACCAACCTGTTGCTGGCCGACGAAATCAACCGCACCCCGCCCAAAACCCAGTCCGCCCTGTTGGAGGCGATGCGGGAGCGCCGCATCACCATCGCCGTCGCCACCCGGAGCCCGATCAAGCAAGAGACCACCTCTATCCGTTGTCCGGACCGGGATATCATGGGTGTATCCGCAGGCCGTTCCCGGAACCATCCCTGCTTCCAGCCCCCGGAGGATCACATGTTAGACTTTAATCAAGGCAATCGATTTAAGCCTCTCCCGCCAAATCCGTGGGTGAAACGCGGGTCTGATCTGAACGCCACGATTTTGCACCTCGCGAAGGCGCGTGCCTGCGTGGCGGGAACGGCATGACCGGGCTTCGTCCGGCATGCCGTGTTCCGCGTGCTTTGGGTCGCAAGCAGGCGAAATGAGCAACCGGCGGCGCTTTAACGACATATCCTGTTGTGCCTGTGAAAACCCATTTCTTGCTGCTTGCCGCGTTGTTTTCC
>JALOUA010000212.1 GCA_025457625.1 Akkermansiaceae bacterium | reverse complement strand
CCTGTCGCTCGCTGGCGCGGGAGCCTCGTTTGCCAGTGAAGCCGACCTCAAGGTTCCCAAGCTCGACTCGGTGACCTTCCCATCGCTCGGAGGTGTCAGCGGACACACGCTGATGCTGGCCGGGCTCGCGGTCTGCGTGCTCGGCGCGCTGTTCGGCTTGCGGCAATACCGGCAGACGAAAAAGCTGCCGGTGCATGAGAGCATGGCCCGCGTTTCCCACACCATCTGGGAGACCTGCAAAACCTACCTGTTCACGCAGGGGAAATTCCTGGCCGTGCTGTGGGGGCTGATCGCCGCGTGCATGATCTATTACTTCGGGTTTCTCTCCGGCCACGAGGACGCCGCGGGCGCGCCGCCGGCCTCGGGCAAGGTGGCCTTCAACGTGATCGTGATCCTCGCCGCCTCGGTGCTAGGCATTCTCGGCTCGTATGGCGTGGCATGGTTCGGCATCCGCATCAACACCGTGGCCAACTCGCGCACGGCGTTCTCCGCGCTCAAGGGTGATCCGCTCGCGACGCTGGGCATTCCGCTGCGCTCCGGCATGAGCGTCGGCCTGCTGCTCGTCTGCGTCGAGCTGTTCTTCATGGCCTCGGTCCTGCGCATCTGCGGCGGCATCTTCACCAAGATCGCCGACATCGGCTCCGACCTCATGAAAATCGTCTTCAACCTGCCCGAGGACGACCCGAAGAACCCCGGCGTCATCGCCGACTGCACCGGCGACAACGCCGGCGACTCGGTGGGCCCCACCGCCGACGGCTTCGAGACCTACGGCGTGACCGGCGTGGCGCTGATCGCCTTCCTCGCCATCGCCCTGGTGGACAGCCCGGACATCTGCGCCATGCTCATCGTCTGGCTGTTCGTGATGCGCTCGCTGATGATCGTCACCTCGCTCGGCTCCTACCTGCTCAACGAGGGACTGAGCAAGGCGATGTTCGGCGGCAAGAAGGACTTCGACTTCGAGGCTCCGCTCACCCACCTCGTCTGGATGACCTCCGCGGTTTCCATCGGGGTCACCTTCATCGCCAGCAAAATCCTGTTAGGAGGCTTCGAGATGGGCGGCAAGGCGCTGCCGGACCTGTGGTGGACACTCTCGCTCATCATCAGTTGCGGCACGGTGGCCGGCGCGCTGATTCCGGAGTTCACCAAGGTGTTCGTCAGCACCAACTCGCGGCACGTCCGCGAGGTGACCAACTGCTCGAAACACGGCGGCGCGTCGCTCAACATCCTGTCCGGTTTCGTCGCCGGGAATTTCTCCGCCTTCTGGATGGGGCTGGTCATCATGGCGCTGATGTTCGGCGCGTGGCAGTTCTCCACCCACCCCGACCTGATGGCCGTGATGCCGGAGAAATTCGGCTTCGCCGCGCCGATCTTCGCCTTCGGCCTGGTCGCCTTCGGGTTCCTCGGCATGGGGCCGGTGACCATCGCCGTGGATTCCTACGGCCCGGTCACCGACAACGCCCAGTCGGTCTATGAACTCTCGCAGATCGAGGGCAGGGAAGGCATCGCCGCGGAGATCCGGCGCGACTTCGGCTTCGAGCCGGATTTCGAAAATGCGAAATACCAGCTCGAAAAGGGCGACGGCGCGGGCAACACCTTCAAGGCCACCGCCAAACCGGTGCTCATCGGCACCGCGGTCGTGGGCGCCACCACCATGGTCTTCGGCATCATCATGCTGCTGGAGAACCTCTTCGGCAACGTGGCGGAGCGGCTTTCCGTGGTGCAGCCCGAGATCATCCTCGGCCTGATCATGGGCGGCTCGGTGGTCTATTGGTTCACCGGCGCGTCCTGCCAGGCGGTCGTCACCGGAGCTTACCGGGCGGTGGTTTACATCAAGCAGAACATGAAACTCGACGCCACCACCGCGTCCGACAAGGACAGCAAGGAGGTCGTGGCCATCTGCACCCGCTACGCGCAAAAGGGCATGTGGAACATCTTCATCGTGGTGTTCTGCTTCGCGCTCGCGCTGCCGTTCTTCGACCCGTATTTCTTCATCGGCTACCTGATCGCCATCGCCTTCTTCGGGTTGTTCCAGGCCATCTTCATGGCCAATGCCGGCGGCGCGTGGGACAACGCCAAGAAGATCGTGGAGGTGGACATGCGCGAGAAGGGCACCGAGCTCCACGCCGCCACCGTCGTCGGCGACACGGTGGGCGATCCCTTCAAGGACACCTCCTCCGTGGCGCTCAACCCGGTGATCAAGTTCACCACCCTCTTCGGCCTGCTCGCCGTGGAGATCGCGGTGACCATGACCAACCAGACGGCCAAGAACCTCATCGGCGGCGTGTTCTTCCTGCTCGCCCTGTGCTTCGTTTACCGCTCGTTCTACGGCATGCGCATTCCGGAGGAGGAGTGAAACCCCTCACAAGCCGCGCAGGCGTTTCTGCTCCGCGATCCAGGCGCGGTCCTTTGCGGAGAGGCGGTCCTCGTGAGTGCGGCTGCGCGTGCCGTCAGGCTCGATGAGGGTGAGCGTGCCCTGTGAGTAGCGCACGAGTTTGGCGAAGACCTTGCGGTCCTTGAGGTCGCTCCACTCGCGGTAACCCTTGGCCTCCATGGACGCGCGCCAGTCCTTGAGGGCGTGCGCGGAGGCCGCCTCGCCCTGCTTGATGAGCCCCCAGGTGAAATCCGCGTCGCCGCGCTTGTAGCCGCGGTAGCGGCCGATCACCTCGCCCGCGGGGTTGAGCATCACCATCACCGGCTGGCCCAGCACCTTGTATTGTTTTTTCATCCGTGCCACGTAGCGCTTGAGCTCGACGAGGCGTGTCTCCTTTTCGCCAAGCGACAGATCGGGATCATCCACCACGACGTTGGCATCCACCCGCAGGCGGATGATTTTTTCCGACGCCCATTGCTCGAATTCCGGATTCTTGAAAAGCTCTTCGGAGAGCGCCTTGCACATCGGGCTGCGGGCGGAATCGGTGAACCAGATGAGAATGGGTTTGCCCTCGCGCACGGCGAGTCGTTTGGCAACGCTCTCACTCTGCTCCCACGGCCCGCGGCGGCGCGGCGCGGCGGATAGCAGATCGGCGAGCTCGGGCAGGCTGGCCTCCGGATTGTCGGGATCGGTGAAAACAATCTCGTCCTCGGGCGTGAGTTCGACCGGTGGCACCGCCGCGGGAGTCGCCGCCTGGTCCGGCTTGCGCATCAAGCCGGGCGGCACGCCGCTGCCACCAAGCGTGGCCGGAGTCGTGGCAGCCGGCTTTTTCGCACATGCGGCCAGCGACAAAACGAGGCCCGCCACAGTGAGAATGCGCATCATCGAATCGGCCATGGCAACAGGCGGTGGCTCATTCCTTCAGCCGCACCGGTGTGCCGCAATGGGTGCAACGGAACCAACGGAAAACGAGGATTTGAAAACACAAAGGCACGATGTAACCCAGGCCCGGCACATGGTGCGCGCGGCTGTTCTTGAGGTGGGAGCGGTGGCGGAAGAGACTCTGGCCGCAGATCCGGCAGGAACCGTTGAGCCCCCAGATGAGATACAAGACACCGAAAACCGGCAGCACCAGCGGGAACACGATCAGCCAGCCGGGCACCCAGGAGAAATGCCCGGGCAACTCGCCGGAAAGCAACAGCAACACCGCGGAAATGATGGCCGCCGGGACGATGAGCAAAAGCAGCAGGGTGACCAGCGCGCCCATCATGATGGCGCGCGGATGACTGTGCAGCACGCCGCGGATGTACCAGCGCGATTGCGGGTCGCGCCCCTTGTTCGTTTCCGAGCGGGGCGCGCGGAGCAGCGCGACACGGTCATTGGCGGGCGAGACCTTGACGGCGGGCATGCGGGCCAGCGGCTCGCCCATGTTCTGGGTCGAGCGCATTTTGGTGGTGTCGATTTCCATCCGCTGGCCGGCGGGTTCGGAAATCCTGATGAAGTGGTTTGTGGCAGCGACGGGTCTTGGGCCGCGGTTTTCAGGCAATATGCTGCCATTCCTGACGTTGAGATCGCCCGAATAACGGTTGAAGAGAATCGCCGGGGGGATGTCCGCCACGCCAAGGCGGTTGGCCACGAGGATCCGTGCCGGCAGCGGAATGGCAAACGGCGCGACCGCGAGCATCGCCGCCCCGTGCTCGGTTTGCTCGTAATCCACCGGCATCCGGACCGGGACCGCAGGCTCATCCGCCGGTGTGCCGACCAGTTCGCGCGCCGCAAGAATCCATTTTTCAACCGTGACGCGGCCGGGCGTCTGCTTGGTGATTTTGAGCATCGAGTTGGCGCGCTTCAACTCGGCCGCCAACTCATCGGCTCCGGCGCGGGCGATGGCATCGGCATCGAGAAAACCCGCCGCCTCGAGCAATTCGCGGGACGCTTTTCCAATGCCGGGGATGCTGGCGAGTTGGCTCATGCTGCTCTCAGGGAATCGGAAGTCTAGGAGGCGGCGCGGGGTTGGCAAGATTTCATCTGAGCGCGGCGAGCATCTCGCCAAGTTGGCCGAGTTTCGCATTCCAGTCCACAAGTCTGGCCTTTTCCTGTTCGACGACTTCCGGCGGCGCGCGGTCCACGAAGCTGGCATTGCCGAGCTTGCCCTCGCATTTTTTCACCTCGATTTTGATTTTTTCAATCTCCTTGGAAATGCGGATGCGCTCCGCCTCGACGTCGATGAGGCCCTCCATCGGCAGGTAAACCTCGCCGACCGGGGTGAGGGCTGCGGGCGTGCCTTTCGGGGCTTCGTATGCGGAATCCAGCACGATTTCCGCGGCCCCGGCGAGCAGGGCGAGCACCTTGGTTTCCCCGGAGAGCCAGGCGAGCGCGCCCTTGACGATGAAGCGCACGTCCTTGCGCGAGCCGAGGTGGTATTCCGCCTTCAGGTTGCGGAGGCGGCCGGCGGTCTCGTAAATGGCGGTGGCTTTGTCCTGCGCGGCGGACACGCCGGACCTTATCAAGGGGGAATCCGGAAGCATCTGCCGCATCAGGAACTCCCCTTCTTTCACATAGCCCATGCGCGACGAAAGCTCTTCCGCGATGTGCGGCATGTAGGGGCTGAGCAGTTGCAGATAGCGCGCCATCACCGCATCGAAGGTGGCCAGCGTGGCGGCTCTCGCTTCGGGCGTGGCACTCTCGCGCAGGTCGAGCTTCACCGCTTCAAGGAACTTGTCGCAGAACTCGCTCCAGAGGAATTCATAGAGCCGTTGCGCGATCTCGCCGAAACGGTATTCCGCATAACTCGCCCTGAGGTCCGCTGACAACGCATCCAGCTTTGCCATGATGTCGATGTGGTAAGGCGGCAGGGCTTTCTGATCACTGATCACTTGGCACTGATCACTTCCCGCCATCTGGCGGAAGCGGCAGGCGTTGTAGAGCTTGTTGGCGAAGTTTCTTCCCTCTTCCACGGATCCTTCGTCGAAACGCAGGTCGCTGCCCACCGGCGCGATGCGCAACAGGCCGAAGCGCAGGCCGTCGGCGCCGTAATGGTCCATCAGGTCGATGGGGTCCGGCGAGTTGCCGAGCGACTTGCTCATCTTGCGCCCCTGCAGGTCGCGGATGATGGAAGTGAAGAAAACGTTTTTGAACGGCGGTTCCCCGGTAAAGCGGAAGCCCGCCATGATCATGCGCGCCACCCAGAAGAAGATGATGTCCGGCCCGGTGACAAGATCGGTGGTGGGATGGAATTTCCTGAGCGTCGCGCTGTTTTCACCGGGATCGCTCATGGTGGCGAAGGGCCACAGCCATGAGGAAAACCAGGTGTCCATCACGTCTTCGTCGCGCACCCAGTTTTCCGCATCGGCCGGCGCTTCGAGGCCGACGTGGATGTCGCCTTTTTCAAAATCCGCCATCTCCAGCGACTCAGCGTTCTTGAGCGCGTCGAGTTTGTCCTTGCGATACCACACCGGGATCTGATGGCCCCACCAGAGCTGGCGGCTGATGCACCAGTCCTGCAGGTTTTCCATCCAGTGCGCATAGGTTTTCGCCCAGCGCTCGGGACGGAACCTGATCTCGCCATTGGCCACCGCATCGGCGGCTTCCCGCACGCAGGGATACTTGAGGAACCACTGCATCGAAATACGCGGCTCGACCGGCACGTGGGCGCGCTCGGAGAAACCGACGTTGTTTTCGTATTCCTCCACTTTGATGAGCAAACCCATCTCTTCGAGTTTCGCGGCGGCTTTCTTGCGAGCGGCGAAACGATCCAGGCCGTGAAGATCCGGACACCCGGGGCAGTTGATGTGCGCGTCGGGTGTGAGAACGTCGATGGTTTCGAGGCCGTGGCGCATGCCGATCTCGAAGTCCGCCTTGTCGTGCGCCGGAGTGATTTTCAAGGCACCGGTGCCGAACTCCATGTCCACATGCTCGTCCGCGATGACCGGGATCTCCGCATTCGGAAACGGACGCTTCACCTTGCGGCCGATGTATTTCGCAAAACGCGGATCTTTCGGGTTCACCGCCACGGCCACGTCGCCCATCAGCGTTTCCGGGCGCGTGGTGGAGATTTCCAGATACTCGCCGGGCGCGTCGGCGAGTTCGTATTTCATGAAATACAGCTTCGAGCGCTGCGGCGTCATGATCACCTCCTCGTCGGAGAGCGCTGTTAGAGAAACCGGGCACCAGTTGACGATGCGCTTGCCGCGGTAGATCAGACCCTCCTTGAACAGCTCGACGAACACATGGCTCACCCACTTGGAGTAAGACTCGTCCATCGTGAAGCGCTCGCGGCTCCAGTCGCACGAGCAGCCGAGGCGCTTGAGCTGCTGGATGATGATGTCGCCATGCTTGTTCTTGAAATCCCAGACGCGTTTGAGGAACTCGTCCCGGCCGAGGTCGCGGCGCGTCATGCCTTCGTTTTCGCGCAGCTCGCGTTCCACCTTC